>JACQHA010000216.1 GCA_016199255.1 Deinococcus sp. | reverse complement strand
TGTTCAGCCGCGCGGTGGCGCTGGGTTTTGCCGTGGCTGCTCCCCTGGGGCCAACTGGCACCACAGCAGTGCGCCAGGGGCTCACCTCTGGGGCGCTGGTCACGTTCTGGATCGGGATGGGGGCAGCTTTCACTGACCTGTTCTATATCCTGGCCACCTACTGGGGGATCACGCCGCTCCTCTTCCGCCTGCCCTGGCTCACGCCGCTGCTCTATGGCCTGGGAGCCCTGATGCTGGGGCGCATGGGCCTGGGAGCAGTGCGCCAGGCGGCCAGGGGGGGGCGAAGCTTCTCGGCACCCACCCCGGGAGGGAACTTGCCAGCTCTCAGCGGCTGGCGGGCACCTTTACTACTGGGCATCAGCGTCACCGTGGTCAACCCCGCTACCATCACCTCCTGGCTCTCTATAGGGGGGGCTTTCATCGCCGCGCACCTGCTGACCTTATCGCCGCTCCAGGCAGTAGGTGTGATGCTAGGAATCTTAGTAGGCAGCGCCGCCTGGTTCAGCATCTTGGCTTTACTGGTGGGCGTTGCCCGGGCTTCCCTGGGGCGGCTGCCCTGGCTTTTCCGGGCAGCGGGCCTGCTCTCCGGCCTGGCGCTCCTGGGCTTTGCGCTTGCCTTTGCCTGGAAGGGAATCCAGCTCATTCTCTAGAGCGGCTATGGGCGATCCCCCTTCCCCGGCTAAAATACCCCTATGAGCCAGACGACGACCACCTTCGTGCCCGGTCTAGAAGATGTGGTGGCGGCCCAAACCCGCCTCAGCAGCGTGGACGGCCAGGCTGGGCAACTGATTATTGCCGGCTTCCCGGTGGAAGAACTAGCCAGCCAGGCCACCTTCGAGGAGACAGTCTACCTGCTGTGGCACGATGCCCTCCCCACTGCTGAGCAGCTAGCAGCCTTCACCCAGTCGCTAGCAGCACAGCACACCCTACCCAGAGCTACCCTGGCGCTCTTGGAAGCTGCCACTCGCCAGAAGGCGCCGGTCATGGACACGCTGCGCATGGCCGCCGCGACGCTGAGCCTCCGGGCCGAAGGTGAGGCGCCGTCGGCTGATCCCCGGCGCGATGCCCTGGGGCTCGTGGCCCGCTTCCCCACCATAGTGGCCGCTTACTGGCGGCTGCTGCATGGCGAAAAGCCGCTTGTCCCCCACCCCAGACTGGGCCATGCTGCCAACTATCTGTATATGCTCTTTGGCAAAGTCCCCAGTGCCGAGCGCACCCGTGGCATGGAAACCTATCTCAACACCATTGTCGACCATGGCCTGAATGCCTCCACTTTCACCGCGCGGGTGATTATCTCCACCCAGTCTGACCTGGTTTCCGCCATTGTGGGCGCCCTGGGCGCCCTCAAGGGACCGCTGCACGGCGGCGCGCCCGGGCCGGCGCTGGACATGGTGTTTGAAATTGGTGAGGCCGCCAACGCCGAACCGTACTTGCGCCGCAAGCTGGAGCAGGGGGAACGCCTGATGGGCTTCGGGCACCGGGTGTATAAAGTGCGCGACCCTAGAGCCGAGGTGCTCTCCGCCGCCGCCGAGCGCCTGTACCGCTCTGACGGCGATATGGGGCTATATCACCTGGCGCGCCAGGTGGAGCAGACAGCAGTGGCCCTGCTAGCCGAGTACAAGCCAGGCCGCAACCTGCAGACCAACGTGGAGTTCTACACGGCACTGCTGCTGCACGGCCTGGGGTTCTCCACCGCTCTGTTCACCCCTACCTTCGCCATTGGCCGGGTGGTGGGCTGGATCGCCCACTGCTTCGAGCAGCAGGCCCTGAACCGCCTGATCCGCCCCCAGTCGGTTTACGTTGGCGCCAAGGACCGGCGCTGGATACCACTGGCGCAGCGCTAATGGCCTTCCAGGTGCTCATCACCGATCATGCCTGGCCGTCATTGGAAATCGAGCAGCAGGTGTTAGCGTCTGCCGGCGCGCAGCTCATCGTGGCGGAAACTGGGGCAGAATCCGAACTGGTGCAGCTGGCGCCGGCGGCTGATGCCATCCTTACCAACTGGAAGCCAGTGACCCCGGCGGTGCTGGATGCTGCCCGGCGCTGCATGCTGGTCAGCCGCTATGGCATTGGGCTGGATAACATTGCCGTCGAGCATGCTACCCGGCTGGGCATACTGGTCACCAACGTGCCCGATTTCTGCCTGGAAGAAGTGTCTGATCACGCCATGGCGCTACTGCTAGCCTGTGCCCGGCGGGTGGTGCAGTTTGCCAGGGCGACACGCCAGGGCCAGTGGGGCCTGAATCCCAGGCCGCCTCTCCCCCGGCTACGCGGCCAGACCCTGGGCCTAGTCGGTTACGGCAACATTGCCCGGGCCCTGGTCCCCAAGGCCCTGGGCTTGGGGTTAAGAATCATCGCCTACACGCCACATATTGCTGCCGACGCCCTCTCGCCCTTCGGCCAGGCCACCAACGATCTGGACTGCCTGCTGCGCCAGTCTGACTACGTGTCCATCCACGTGCCCCTGACTGCCACCACCCGCAGCCTGATCGACGCTAGAGCCCTGCGGCAGATGAAGCCCACAGCGTTTCTCATTAACACCTCGCGCGGAGCCATCATAGACGAGGCAGCCCTGTACCAGGCGCTCACTGAAGGCTGGATCGCTGGCGCCGGCCTGGACGTGCTGATCCAGGAGCCAGCGAAAGCGAACCCACTCCTGGCGCTGGAAAACGTGATCGTCACGCCGCACGTCGCCTTCTACTCTGAAGTGGCTATTGCCGAACTGGAGCAGAAAGCCGCCGAACATGTGGCCCAAGTGCTGCGGGGCGAAATCCCTACGAACATCGTAAACCCAGCAGTGACGCAGCAGCCCAATTACCGGCTGGGCGCTTTTAGAAAGTAGGCTGTGGCGGAACCTGTGAAACTCAAAGAATGGGGTGCATTCTGGCTGTTGGCACTGGCCTGGGGCTCTTCGTTCCTGTGGATCAAGATTGCCCTGGAGGAGATCGGGCCGTTTACCCTGATTGCCCTCCGGCTGCTGTTCGGCAGCCTGGGCCTCTTAGCTGTCATGGGGCTGCAGCGGCAGCCCTTCCCTCGCCACCCCAAGCTCATTCCGGCATATCTCTTCATGGGCGCTTTCAATACCGGCCTGCCCTTTGTGCTGATTGCCTGGGGTGAGACCAGAATTGACTCAGGACTGGCCTCAATCCTCAACGGCACCATGCCGCTTTTTACTATCATCATCGCCCACTTCTGGCTACACGACGAAAAGATCACCCTGCCGCGCCTACTGGGGCTGCTGCTGGGTTTCATGGGCGTGGTGGTGCTGGTGAGCCGCGACTTTGGCCCCCAGGGCATCCACAGCAACCTCTGGGGGCAACTGGCCTGCCTGGCAGCAGCCGTCAGCTACGCCACTGGTATCAACTTCTCGCGCAAGCACCTGCGCGGCCAGCCGCCGGTAGTCCAAGCCACCATGGTGGTACTGAACGCCACAGTGCTGGTGTGGCTGGCCACCCCTTTCCTAGAACACCCGCTGCACCTCCCCACCTTGCCCATCACCTGGCTGGCGGTAGCCTGGCTGGGGCTATTGGGCTCGTGCCTAGCTTACCTGCTGTACTTCTACCTGCTCAACGCCTGGGGTGCCACCCGGGCCTCGCTGGTGATCTATGTCCTCCCCATTGTCGGCCTGCTGTTGGGGATTACTTTCCTGGACGAGGTACCAGACTGGCGCCTGGTAGCCGGTTCCCTGCTGGTAGTAGCCGGTATTGCTGTGGTTAATCTCAGGCCGCAGCTCAAACCCAAGCCAGCAGCAGTAGCCGCCGCTGACTGAGTAGCCTCTACCCTGGTAACTCACCTCGAAAGCGATCGCGCACTTCACTCGAATGTTACACCTCCCACTGGCCAGCCCCAACGCCGTCTGAGGCACCACCGTGTAGGGGCGACCGGCCGGTCG
>JACQHA010000220.1 GCA_016199255.1 Deinococcus sp. | reverse complement strand
CCGGCGCTGCCGCTCGAGCTTCTGCTCCAGCCGCCGGGGAATCTGCAGGGCGCGCCACAGCACCAGGGCGCCAATGGCAACGCCCAGCAGAAAACACCCGATGACAATGAGCACGTCGGGAGCGCTCAGGGATCAACCCCCACTAGCCGAGCCAGGGCGGCGCTGTTCATCTTGATGATCTCTGCGGTGAGTTCAGGGTCCAGCTCGGCAAACACATCGTTGACGGTGTCAGCCACCGGATTGTTCCCATCGTAGGCCTCGATAGTTAATAGTGCTGGAACGCCTTCATTGAGGAACGAGATGTGATCGCTGCCGAAGGGTGATAAGTTGCGCCGGAAGAACAGTGACGTGTATAACTGGCCGGCGCTCTGGAAGGCGTCGAGAACGCTGGCATGAGCACTGGAGCTTTCCAGGCAGACACCCAGCATCCCCGGGCCAGTCTGGGCCGGGGGGTTGTTGCATACTTCGTTATCAGGGTCGAGATCATTGATCCGCCCAATTTCATCTATGTCCAGCATGAGCTCAACATTGTTCAGTTCCCCATCAGCATCTAGTTTTTCGACGTACTCCTTGCTACCTAGGAGATTCTGCTCTTCACCGGCAAAGAATAGGAAGCGCAGGGTGGCACCAGGGTTGGCTGTGAGGAAGATACGCGCCATCTCTAGGGCGCCAGCTACGCCTGAAGCATTGTCCGTGGCCCCAGGGGCTGGCTCATAATCAGGCGGGCTAGGCGCCGGGTCTGTGGTCGAATCGTAATGAGCACCAATGATGTAGATGTTCTCTGGGTTAGTGGCACCGGAGATCTCGCACACCACATTGCTGGCAGTGATGCTCATCCGGGTCCAGGTGTGCAAGCTTGTGGTCAAGCCTAAACCCTCGCAGCGCTGCTTGAGGTAGTCGGTCACCATAGGAAACGTGGGTGACTTGGTATGCCGGGTAGTAAACTCTGGGAGGGCCATGGGATCAGAGAGGTCCTGGACCGTAGCACTGATGTTGGCCTGGTTCACCTGGTCCACTAGTGCCTGGATCACCGGGTCAGGACCAGGAGAGCCACCACAGTTGAACGCCGCCAGCACCACCAGTGCCGGACCAAGCGCCATGCCTACGACCCCACGACCCCTATAGCGCGCTGTCTCTGCCACAGTGTTTCCACCTCCACAGCAGGCGCTTCCCTATTCCCAGCCACTGATAGCGGCTTTCAGGGTTGCACGGCCTATTCCGTTGCTCCAGTAGGGGCGCACGGCCGTGCGCCCCTACACCCAACTGAAAACCGCTCTAGTTTACTACCTGCCCGGCTCGGTGGCCGCCGCACCCAGGGAACGGAGGTCCAAGAGGAAGTTCCCCTCAGAAGGCACCAGGATGGTGCTGACCCCTGGCGCCAGTTTCTCGGCAACGGTGAGCTGGATGATCTGGGGATTGCCGGCCAGCGCCTCGCCGCGCAGTCGAATGGACTCTGCCTCGGCCTGGGCCCTCAACAAAATCGCCTGTGCCTCACCCTCGGCCCTGGCCTGGATGGACTGGGCTTCAGCCTGGGCCTGGATCACCTTCACCTGCCGCTCCTGCTCGGCGCGCTGCACCTGCAACCTGGCCTGCTCCACCCGCTGCTGCTCTTCCTGGCGCTGGTTAATGGCCTGGATGATCTGCGCCGGCAACCGGATCTCCCGCAGGTTCATAGACACCAGGTTGATGTTCCGGTCGCTCATCAGCTTGCCCAGCGACTCCTCAATGGCCGCCTGAAGCTGGGCCCGGCCCGTGCCGATAATGTCAATGGCGTTGAACTCAGCGAACTGGATCCGCACCACGCTGCGGATGTTGGGACGCAAGAAGGTGTTGGCATAGTCTGGCCCCAATGTCAGGTGGATGGCATTAGTCTTGGTGCGGTCAATCTGGTACAGCACCGTCAAGTCCACTCCAATCACTAGTCCCTCACTGGAGAGTACCTCCAGCGGGTCTTCACCGCCCCGCGCCGACTCCTCGCGACTGGAGGACATGGTGACATCCCGCACCCGGCCGTTGTAGAGCGTCACCTGGTCAATGAAAGGCACAATAATGTTTAACCCTTCGGTAATGCTGCGCAGGCCGCCGCTGATCTGGTTGAACACTACCCCCACCTGGCCGGCAGTGACTACCACAAACATCTGGCCGCTTAAGAGCAGCACCAGGCCTACTAGAAAAGCTACCAGGGCAATAGCACCGCTGCCAGCGCGCTTGCCCTGGACCGCCTGGGCTACCAGGGCAATAGCGCCAATAATCAGCAGAACTCCGAGAATGGAGAGCACTACCATGCCTTACCTCCTCTGGGAAGCCATCTACTCACTCTACTTGCGCTATGGGGCTAGCGGCGCTGTAGTTCCTGGCGCCGCAGCTGCCAGGCGGCCTTGGCCGCCAAGGCCCGCTCCTCCTGACGAGTGACGAACCGGTCCGTCTCGGCCCGGGCATCGCCTAGGGGATTACTGGTGTCAATAGCCGCCATCTTGCGCTGCAGCTCACCTAGCAAGTCCACCTCGGCCACTACCGCCAGCTTGAACGCCAGCATGAGCAGGTCAGCCAGCT
>JACQHA010000227.1 GCA_016199255.1 Deinococcus sp. | reverse complement strand
TATGGCCTGCGGAGCCTTGCCCCCAGTGACCCCCAGTATCGCGGCCGATACCAGAGCGACCCCTTGAGCCGCGATGGGGCCTACCATCAGGGCACTGCCTGGCCCTGGTTGATGGGTCCCTTCATTGCCGCCTATATCAAGGTCCACCGCAGAACGAAAACGAGCCGCCAGCAAGCCGCGCAGTGGCTAGAACCATTCCGCACCCACCTGCATGATGCCGGCCTGGGGCAGATTTCTGAAATCTTTGATGGCGACGCACCCCACCAGCCCCGTGGCTGTATTGCCCAGGCCTGGAGCATCTCGGAACTGCTCCGGGCCTATGTGGAAGATATTCTTGATCTCAGGCCGGGAGCCGGCACAGTCCAAGCCCTGAAGTCAGCTAAGCAGCACACCAAGTCCGAGTAATAAATCCCTCGAAACCTTGTAGGGGCGGACCTATGTGTCCGCCCTGGTTCTCTGGGGCGCACACGCTGGTGCGCCCCTACCATTGCGGGGGGCATCCAGCCGGATTTGGTATGATGTGGTGCCATACGCGTACTTGGTGCGCGGCTAGACCTGCTACACTGGAGCCACCACAGTTTCGGTGTAGGGGGTCAGTTATGAAGCTAGGTAGAACCGGATTCACCCTCGTCCTTCTTGCCATCGGCTGGGCACTGGCACAGCCCGCGCCTCGGGAAGCAGGCCAAACACCAGCGGCGCAAGTGGCCAGTGTGCAACTGCAAAATGGAGACCGAGTTAGTGGCCAGGTGATGGACCCCACTATCTCCCTGGAGTCTCTTTTTGGAACGCTGCCCCTGCCCTACCACCTGATCCGCTTCGCTGCCCAGCAGGGCAACATGACCGTGCTGTCCCTGCAAAGCGGGGACCGGGTTACCGGGACCCTGACCGGGCCTGGGCTCAACCTGCTCACTGCAGTGGCAGACACCCCGCTGAGTATTGCCTGGTCGTTCATCAGTATCCTGTCCTTTCCAGCCGTGGATACCCCTCCAGGACCCGACCAGGTTGTCCTGGTGAATCACGACTGGCTAAGTGGCGTGATCGAGACCGAAGCCCTGAACGTCCAGACCAGCTTCGGGATGGCGCAGATTGACTTAGGCCAGATCCGAAATATCACCCGGACAACAAGTGATCAGGATTTCATCTTCGCCCTGCGCGATGGCGACCGGATCACCGGCTCGCTGCCGGAACAAACGTTGCGCCTGCAGGTTGCCGAGGGAGAGGTGCTAGAGCTGACGGTGCGTGGGGAGAACCTGCTGGCCATTTTCTTCACTGGACGATGAAGGGTGTTGCCGGCAGAGCCCTCAGGAAAGATGTCCAACTACGGCCAGCGCGGGCCCGAAAACCGATCAGGACCCGAGCTGGCGAACCAGCACTGCCACTCGGTCGGCAGCCTTACGAATCTGCTCGGCCTTGCGACGAAGTGGGTTCCCATCACCCAGATCCACCAGCAGGAGATCGGCATAACCCAAGATGGCCGTGAGGAGGTTGTTGAACTCCCGGCCTGAAAGAGCAGGCAGGTCAGCTGTCTTCTTCTCTGCCTGGTTAAGCTGTTCCACTAACCGCTTCTGCTCGGTGATGTCCCGGCTGATCCCCACCAGTCCCACCACCTTGCCGGTACCGTTCCGCAGGGGAATCTTGGTTGTGGAGAGCCAGCGCTTGGTACCACCAGGATCAGTGAGGATTTCTTCAATGTTGACCAGCGGTTGCCCTGACTGGATCACGAGCTGCTCGTCGGCATAGTACTGGGCAGCGAGCTCCAAGGGCAAGAAGTCAAAGTCGGTCTTCCCTATCACCTCGTCGGGCTTGGCTGCACCCAAGACCTGGACATGGGCCAGGTTACTGAGGAGGAACCGGCTCTCGCGGTCCTTAATAAAGATCGCGTCTGGCGAATTGTCAACGACGGAGCGCAGCAGGGCTTGCTCCCTGGCCAGTGCTGAGCGGAGCTCGTTACGCTCAGTGACATTGCAGATGTGGCATTGCACGATCTTGGTGTCATCCACCACGGAGAGTTGACTGAAGACCTCAATACTGACCCGCTGTCCCTTCTTGTCAAGGATCGATAGCTCCTTCTGGTGCATGGACTCGCCCTGCTGCCACTTCTGCAGAGCGCCCTGCCAGGCTTCGCGACCTTCACACAGCCCAATCTCCCACAGGGGCTTACCAAGAAGCTCCTCACGCGAGTACCCCAGCATCGAGGCGAGTATCGGGTTCAGGTCGGTGATCTGACCAGTTTCCGCATCGAGTAGCAGTATTCCCTCCCTGGCTGTGTCGAAGAGCTGCTGGTAACGGAGGTTGGAGCTACGTGCCTCACATTCAGCACGCTTCCGTACAGTGATGTCGGTGAAGCTGCCCTGATAGCTCAGCACCCGGCCGCTCGCATCCCGGAAGACCTGGCCATTCCCCACGACCCAGAACCCGCTGCCATCGGGTCGGCGCAGTTGCACTTCAGCATTCCGCACCACCCCTTCGCGTTCCAGCTGGGCTCGCCAGCGCCAGTATTCTTCAGGATGCAGGTAGAAATCCGCCAGGTTGGCTGGGAGCAGCGCTTTCTGATCCGGCCAGCCTAACATCTGCACCAGAGCAGGGTTTGCTTCCAGGAGCTGGCCAGTGGGCGCAGCCTGGTACCACCCCAAAGGCAGGCTGTCGACTAGAGTCCGGTAACGGGCCTCCGCCTGCCGGTGTTGCTCTTGAGCTTGCTCTAGCGACCGGGCTAACTGCTCTAGGGCCTGCGCTAGCTGGCTTAGCTCCCCCCCCAGCCCAGCTCGCGCCTGCCGGTCACCAGCACCGAGGCGCTGCGCCGCCCGCACCACTGGCTGGATCCCGTGCAGCACCAGCACATCACCCGCCTTCCAGGCCACTATCAGAGCCCCGACAAGCACCAACCCCAGCCAGCTAAGGTTTCGCCGTAGCCGCTGATTGCTGGCTGCAAAGGCACCGGCAGAAGGAACACTGATGCTTACAGAAAGGCCGTCGCGCTGCCCAGCTCCGGATAGTGGCGTGAGTGCATAAACCTGCTGGTCCTGGTCGGCATCGGGAGCCCTGACTACGCCTCCACCTCGGCCCGCCAGCATAGCCTGAAGCAAGGGCAACACCACCAGAGTCTGCCCCACCCACTGCTCAGGGCTGGGGTGCCTCGCCAGAATTATTCCCTTGCGATCAACTACCGTGAGGGTTGCGTTCCGGGGTAACTGAGCCTGAGCTGCTCGTTCGTTCATCCAGGCCAGATCCAGGACAGCGTACAGCACCGCCTGGACTTGACCAAGATCATCTAGCGCTGGATAACCGAAAACCAGGCCTGGTTTCCCGTTAGCCTGACTCACCTGGTAATCACCCACGGCAAAGTCGCGGGTCTCAATTGCTCGCCGGAAATGGGGCTGGTCTGCGACATTCCGGGGGCGAGTGGCCGGAACCGCACTACAGAAAATGGTGCCGTCTGGCTGCGCCGCGCCCATATCGGCATAGAGCCGGTTGCGCCGTAGCAGACTGGCCATCAAGCCACTACAGGCAGCCGCATTGCTGCCACCCACCTCTGGCAATTGCGCCAAGGACACTAACAGCTGGCGTACTCCGGTGATCAGCTGCTCCTGGTCCGCTGCTGCCTGGCGGGCCAGCTGCAGCAGATCCTGCTCCACCGTCGCCACTGCCAGCCGCCGCTGCTCTGCCACTAGATAGAGCCCTAGCCCCGCTCCTGGAAACAGGGCGATGAGCGCCAGGATCAAGAGACGGCTCCGCAAACTGGCAAATGAAAAACGGCTCATGGCGTATTACTTCAGGCTGGGTCTCTAGCCTCCCCCGCGACACTCTGCTGCGTCCATGCTACTACCTGGCAATCTTAGGGCACACCACCTACTTGCGCAATCTACCACCCTGGCCTAACCTGCTATGCTGTTGGTCCGGGGGAAGGTAGGTATGCGGCGGCAATGCCAGCGGTGCGGCACGCCTGCAGTTGACGGCAGCGACAAGTTCTGTGACACCTGTGGGAGCCCGCTCCCGGGCAAGAGAGTTCAGGTGTTCTGGCCTGTCGTCCAGTCCCTTCAGAACCAGCTCCTCAGTATCTGGAGAAGGACCCGCCACCATAGGCTACTCCGGCCTGTCTCAGTGGCCCTGATCGTGGTGGTCGTAGCCATCATCCTGATCACCTGGCAGTTCCCCCTGCAGCCAGCGGCGCAGACGTCATCGGTGCTGTCGCAGTCGCAGCAGCTTCCACCAGCTACCTCGTCTCCTAGTCAGGGGGTGGCTCCCTCAGCATCTCGTTTCACCTGCCAGGCAGCCGACATCAGCACTGACAGTAGCCAGCTCAGTGCCCAGGCTATTGGGGGACGGCTAATCTGGGTCATCCGCCTGGAGGCCCCGGAACTCGTCCTGGAGCTGGGCTCAGGAGCCATTAACCTGGGTGCGGAGATGACCCCAGAGCTGGCTATGTTTACCGCAGAACATCAAGTGGACCTGCTCAGTGTGTATATGGAGCGCCCTACCAGCCAGGTGGGCACCCAGTGGCCGGTTTTCACGGTACTGGCTGAGCAGGCAGGCCAGCGCTACACCCTAGACTGGACCGCCTTGTGGCTGCGCGGGGTGGTGCCGCGCGGCCGGCGCATTGTGGCCGGCCCCTTGCCTCCAGCAGTGACCAAAGCCGTGGGTTACATTGTCCTGCCTAACTTCAATCCCTCTGAGCCACTGGCCATTGAGCTCAGGACCGCCAGCTGCAGCTCTTCGGGGACTTTCCAGATCCAGCAGCTGGGCCAGCCATAGGTGAAGCGGGGCTAGCCTGCAGTCCAAAGGAAGCGCCTGTTCAGGTATCGCTGCCAGCCGACTCAGCAGGGGACGTCTGTTGGCGGAGCGCTTGGAGCAGTTCCTGGCTCAGACTGACCCCAGCAGCCCGGAGCGCCAGGAGCACTGCGCCCCGCAAGGGGTCAAGCTGCGCTGGATGCAGCTCCGCTAGAGGATAACTAGCGCTGACCCGGGCTAGTAGGGACGTGGTGAGCAGCTCGCCTAACTCGTAGATCGCCCCGCTGTAGTAAACCTGCAACGCCTGGCCCAGGCCCAGCTGCCTGGCTACCCCTATGGCTAGGTCCCCCAGTGCCTCCCCGGCGGAGCGCACTATGCTCCGAGCCGCCGCATCCCCGGCCCTTGCCGCCTGCCCTACCAGCGGCGCTAAAGCAGCCAGGCGCTGCCGGCCCTCTATCAGGTCGCGGTAAATGATGGCCTGCAGGCCACTCCACTCCTGGGCACCTAGGGCCTGGCAGACCAGCGGCCAGAGCTGGGTTGGACCCCGTCTACCATCCTGTGACTCCAGCGCCATCTGGACGGCCTGCCGCCCCAGGTCAAAGCCGCCACCCCGGTCATCCACCAGGTAGCCATAACCCCCAGCCCGGGCACTACGTCCTTGCTGGTCCTGCCCATACGCCACCGAGCCTGTGCCGG
>JACQHA010000015.1 GCA_016199255.1 Deinococcus sp. | reverse complement strand
GCCTGACAAGGAGGCGGTATGAACCTGAGCGATCTCCAGACCTTGTACGACTTCCACGACTGGGCCAGGCGGCGGCTCATGGACAGCGTGGCGAAGCTGACTCCAGAGCAGTTCACCCAGGACCTAAGAAGTAGCCATCAGTCCCTGCAAGGGACGCTGGTACACATGATGAGTGCTGAATGGGTGTGGCTCACCCGCTGGCAGGGAAAATCGCCCCAGGGCCGCCTGCGCCTGGAGGACTTCCCTACCGTCGCTGCTTTGGGCCAGCGCTGGGACGAGATTGAACGCCAGATGCGCCAGTTCATCAGCGGCCTGAAAGACAGCGACCTGGCGCGACCCCTGACTTACATCAACTTCCAGGGAAAGTCGTTCACTTTCCCGCTCTGGCACATGGCCCAGCATGTGGTGAATCACTCCTCGTACCACCGGGGCCAGGTGGTCACCATGCTGCGCCAGCTGGGAATAGCGCCTCAGGCTACTGACCTGCTCATCTACTACAGCCAGAAGAGCGGGCAGGAGTAGTGCGCCCCAGGCTATTGATCGGGCTCCTGGCAGCCTGCCTGGGGCTAGGGAGCTGCACCACACCTCTCCTGCCCCCCAAGTCAGGCACCTTTGCCTATATCACTACGCAATTGGGCAGCACTGTGGTGGTACTGGATACGGCCACCAACATGGTGATTGATACCGTAACGGTTGAAGCCTCCCCCCGAGGGGTGGCAGTTACTCCCGATGGCTCCCGGGTTTATGTGGGGAACCATGACAGCAACACGGTTTCAGTGCTGGACACGGCCACTAATACGGTGATCGCTACCACCCCCGTGGGCGCAGCCCCCCAGGGTGTGGCCATAGGTGGCTCCCACCTGTATGTGACCAATTTTCTCGGTGACACTGTCTCGGTCATCGACACTACCACCAACACTGTGACCGACACCATCCCAGTAGGGAGCGGGCCAGTTGGGGTGGTGGTGCATCCGAATCGCCCCCGGGTCTACGTGACCAACTTTGGCAGCACCGCTGTCTCCTCCACCGTGTCAGTGATTACCACTGTGACCAACCGGGTCATTGCCACCATCCAGGTGGGAAACGGGCCTAATGGCATAGCCATCTCCCCGGATGGTGCCCAGCTTTACGTGGCCAACACTGACGGCAGCACCGTCTCGGTGGTCAATACTTCGACCAACCAGGTCACTGCCACCATACCCGTAGGCCAGAGCCCGCGTGCTTTAGCGGTCCATCCCAACGGCTCTTGGGCTTATGTCACCAACCTGGACACCGCCACGGTGTCGGTCATTGATACTGCCATCCCAGAGGTAGTGGCCACAATACCAGTAGAGGAACGCCCCCAGGGCGTGGAAGTGCATCCAGACGGCTCCCGGGTGTACGTGGCCAATCGCGACAGCAACACAGTTTCGGTGATCGATACCGCCAGCAACATGGTGATCGCTACAGTGAAGGTGAAGGGCGGGCCGAATGCCTTCGGACAGTTCATTGGGACCAGGCCTTAGCCGCAATACAATAGGGGCATGATAAGGTGGCCACGCTGGCGCCGTAGCCGCCACCTGGTGGCGTTGCTGTGGCTCTCGGGTGCTATTAACGAGAGCAACCGTGACCGGCTCTCCCGGCAACTGGCGGCGGTGCGCCAGTCGGGAGTCAAGGGGTTGGTGCTGCGCATCAATAGTCCCGGCGGCACCGTGGGCGCTAGCCAGGAGCTCTTTGAAAGCGTCAAGCGCCTGCGCCTGGAGCACGGGGTGAAGGTCGTGGCTTCGCTGGCTGACGTGGCCGCCAGCGGTGCGCTGTACGTGGCGGTGGCGGCAGACCGCATTGTGGCCAACGCTGGGGTGGTGACCGGGTCCATTGGCGTCCTTTTGCAGAACACCAGCATCGGCGAATTGCTGCGCCGGCTGGGGGTGAGCCCCCAGGTCATCAAAGCTGGCGAGTACAAGGACCTGCTGTCCTACACCAGGCCACCCACCGAAGCAGAACGAACCCTTTTACAAGGGGTGGTGGACGACACCCATGCCCAGTTCATCGAGGCAGTGGCCAGCGGGCGCAACTTGAGCCTGGAGCAAGTGCGCCAGTTCGCCGATGGCCGCATCTTCACCGGCCGCCAGGCACTGGCCTATGGGCTGGTGGACGAGCTGGGCGGCCTGCGGCTGGCAGTGGAGCGCTGCCGGGAAATATGCGGCCTGCCGCCACAGCCGCCGCTGGTGCTCGAGTTCCGGGAGCGCCGGCCCCTGTGGCAGCGGCTGTTCCAGAGCAGCCACCTGAGTGAGCTCTGGGACGAGCCCACTCTCCCCCAGTGGCGGCTACCGCGCTTCTAGGGGCGACCGGCCGGTCGCCCCATGTCGTACACGGTATCTTCAACTAGGCCCGGTTCGAGGGATTCCCCCTAATCCTCCTCCCCTTCGCGCTTGACACATATCCACCCGGCCAGGAAGTTGCCGTCTTCCTGGTAGTGGCCTTCCGCCTCGATGTAATCGCCCTCCTCGATCTCCGCCAGGGTAATTTCCTCGTAGTGCTCGGGGTTATAGTACACGTGCAGCTCGGTCTCCTCGGTCACCACTACGGTCACCAGCTCCCCTCCACTAACGACCACCCGCTCCTCGCCGCCGACGGCCAGCAGGATGGTACCCTCAGAGGGGTTGGGACCGGGTGTCACCGACACTACTTCACCGGATATGTAGTCCACCGGCTCTACCTGGCGCTTTACGCACACCCCCTTAGCCATGAGCGTATGCTCGTCCTCGAAGCGGCCCAGCGCCTCGACATAGTCCTCTACCCGGATGTCCTCCAGGGTGATCTCGTCGCCCTCTTCAGTCTCCCCTTCGCCATCGCGGAGGTAGTAGTAACACACCCTCAGCTTGGTGTCGTCGGTGACCACCACCTCCACCAGCTGCTGTTCTTCAGTGGTTAGATGTATGATGCCTTCCTCTACGTTCACATCCTTTACATAGCCCGCCACCAGATCCAGGTGGGGCACCACATGCACCACCCGCGCCAGCAACCGGTCCTCACCCTGGAACTCGCCAACTGCCTCGGCGAAGTCGCCCTCATGGACATCGAGCAAAGTGGCGTCGTCTTCCTCATCGCCGTGGCGGGACTCTGGCTCAACCCTTGGCCCAAAGACCACTAGCTCGGTCTCTCTATCCACCACCACTGTCACCAGCCGCTCTTCAGCGTTGTCAATGGACAGCACCAGGGTGCCCACCGAGGGGTCTTGTGGGTTGGGGGTTACCTCAGTTACTACACCCGCCACCCCGATCTCGGTCGGACCTCCGTGCTCCACGCGCACATGCTCCGCCAGCAGGGTGCCATCGGTGATGAAGTGACCACGGGCTACGGCAAAGTCCCTAACCTGAATGTCCAGGAGGGTGATTTCGTCTTCGTCGTCCTCATCATCATCCTCATCGTCTTCATTATCTTCACCGTGGCGATCATCGTGGTGGCGGCCTTCCACCTCCAGCTCGGTGTTTTCGTCCACTTGCACGATCACACCGCCAATGAGCAGGGTACCTACCGAGGGATCGTTCTCGTCTGGGATCACTACTTTCTCAACGACACCCCGCACTACACTTTCCCCATCCCCACCGCCGTTCTCGCGCTCCTCTAGCTGGACGTGGGATGCCTTGATGAAGACGAACGGCTTCTCATCCTGCCCCACTTCTACCTGAAGCACTCCGTCGATCTCCACTCGATCGCCCACTTCGAAGTCCGCGGCAGTCAGCGGGTTCCCCTCATGGTCCACGAGCGTTGCCCCGCCGATGTCCACCAGG
>JACQHA010000215.1 GCA_016199255.1 Deinococcus sp. | reverse complement strand
CCCGAGTGCTGGTGGTGGTGGGCCTGGTCTTGCTGGGCTCTCCCCCCCTGGTGGCCCAGGTGGACCCGGCCGTCCGCTACCAGCAGCAGCTGGATGCCCTGAACCGGGGGGATGTCGCTGGCGCGGTGGCCCTGTTCAGCGCTGACGCGGTCCTGCAGGGCGTGGGCTTGTGTATCCCAGGGTGTTTTGGCACCGCCGCCATCCAGCGGGAGGTGGAGCGACAGGTGGCGGATCGGCTGCGGCTGACCCGCACCAGCACGCGGACGTTCCGCCAGGTGGTGCTCGGCCAGCTGGAGGGGCAGGCGGACTCCGTCCAGGCGGCGGGCGCGGAGCGGATTCGCCTCTCGTTCCTGGCGCTGCTGCGGGGCGAGCAGTTCTTCCTGCTCCGCCTCACCCCGGACCTGACGGACCCGCAGACGGCCACTTATGTGGCCTCTTTCCAGAGCCCGGGTGCGCCACCTCTCCCCCGACCGGCGGGGCTCCTCGGGGCGCTGGTGGTCGCTGACACGTTCGACGGGGCCCCAGGGCCCCTCCAGAACCATCGCCCCGGGGTGGCTCCGCCCCGGGCGGCGTGGGAGATCGAGTCCGGGCAGTGGGACCTGGTCCAAGCGCAGGTGCGCGAACGCTCGGCCGTGCCGGCCGATACCCGGGCGGTGATTGACACGGGGCTCACCGCCAAAGTGCTGGCGGCGGACCTGACCTGGGTGGCGGGCCGGATGGGGCTGGTGCTGCGCTATGTGAATCCCGGGAACTGGGTGATGATCTGGTACGACGGCTTTGGCACCCTGGTGAGCGCCATGCTCACCGCCCAGGGGGGGTTTGTGGAGTTGGCCCGGGAGCCCTGGGACTGGGGAGCGCCGGGCACCCCGCGGCACTGGGAAGTCCAGGATTTTGGCGACCGGTTCCAGGTGTCGATTGATCGGCAGGTGCGGGCGGTGATCCCGACCGCTGCCGCAGCCCAGTGCACCAGAGCCGGGCTGTTCAACCGCGAAGGCCCGGAGAATCGCTTCGATAACTTCCAGGTGCGGCCGCTGCTGCCGGGATCGGTCCCGGCGCTGTCTCAGGTGGCCCTCCCGCCTGTTCCGGAATCCATCCCGCAGTTTAGGCCACTAGGCGATGGTCGAACCCCCGGCCCGGTATCACGCTATCACGCTATGAGGAACGGGGCTACAGGCTCGAGACAGTGATCCCGGGTGGGGTCGCCAATCCCACTAGTATCACCTTCGGAGGCAACATCCTTTACATAGCATCAGGGCAAGTAGGAGAGCTTGAGAAGGGGGCAGTGTATGTGGCCCGGCTTGAAGAAGACGGTAGTTTCACCGAGCCGGTGATGTACGCTGCTGGCTTCCATCGCCCGACTGGGATTCTCGCTGTAGGTGACACCCTGTATGTCTCCAGCCGGGGGGTGATCACCGCGTTGCGCGACCGAGACGGCGACCTGGTAGCAGATGAGGCCAGGGAGATTGTCCAGGGTTTGCCCTTTGGGAGAATAGAGGTAGCTGGAGAAATAGAGGTGCACCAGACACACGGGCTGGTGCTAGGGCCGGACGGGAAGATTTACGTCTCCCAGGGGTCCCGCCATGACCGTTCCTCAGGTCCGCACCCTCTAGACGGCACTATTTTCCGGATGGACCTGGACGGCCAGAATATCGAGGTTTTCGCCACAGGCTTCCGGAATCCCTTTGACCTGGATTTTAACCACCGGGGAGACCTGTTTGCGACTGATAATGGCCCGCACAACGACGAGATCTATCCTACGGCGCCCGACGAATTTAACTGGGTCTTAGAGGGCCGGAACTATGGGTACCCCACCATTTTCGGTACACCGCCTCCAGGTTCCGACGTGGTGAGCCCGCTACTTACCTGGTTCCCCCAGATAGCCCCGTCAGGCGGATTCTTCTATGATGGCGGTCCGTTCCCCAATTTGACCCAGGATGACTATTTCCTGGTGCATTTTCACACCTGGACGGTGCTGAGATTGCGCGTGGTCTTCAATGGCGAGACCTACGAAGTGACTGAGAACGAGGCCGTGGTGCGAGGATTCGGCGGCCCAGCTACCGACGTAGTCCAAGGCCCTGACGGTTGGATTTATATAGCTGACTGGGCTGCTGGTAAGATTCACCGCCTGTACTACCTGCCTGCGTTTGACGTAACTGCCCCGATGGAGGTGGGAGGAGCATCTTCGCCGGGACCGTGAGCTAGAAGAGCCCCTCTTCGACAGAGGATGCTGCCGCAGTCATCCACCAGAAGTTGTGACTTTATCACCAGCCAGGTGTCCGCTGGGCACTTGCCCTACCCCCTGAGCCGCGCCAGGTTTTCCCGGATGCGGTCAGCGCGGGCCTGGGCGTCGGCCAGCCGACGGCGCTCTTCCCCCACCACCACAGCCGGAGCCCGCTCCACAAAGTTGGGGCTGTTGAGCTTACCCTCCATGCGCTGGATGTTGCTCTCTAGCGCCTGTAGTTCCTTTTCCTGCCGGGCAGTCCAATCCGCCAGGTCCACCAGCCCAGCCAGCGGCAGGCGCAGCTCGAACTGGGCGTGCACCCCGCTCAAGCTGCCCCGGGGGGCGATCCGGCGGGAGAGTTTCACGTTGGCCAATAGCTCGATCAGCGCTTTATGCCCTGCCAGTTGCTGGGCGGCCTCACCCCTCAGGAACACCGTCACCCGCTGGGTGGGTGCCACCCCGGCCTCCACGCGAAGGTTGCGCGCCAGGCGCACCGCCT
>JACQHA010000225.1 GCA_016199255.1 Deinococcus sp. | reverse complement strand
CACAACGGTTTTGAAGACCGCGGGGCCCACCAGGGACCCGGACGCCTCCGGACGAGATTATACCTTCCCCTGGCCCCCAGCCAGCCGCCAGAGGAGCGTAGCCAAGAGCAAGATCAGCGCCAAGGCAGGTAGCCAGTCCCCCCAGCGCACATAAAAGGTTAACTCATCCCTGAGATCGAAGCCGGCCAAGAGCGTCCCAACTTGATTCATGTCCAGTGTGTCCTGTACCCGGCCGTAGGGGTCAATGACAGCGGTAATGCCGGTGTTGCCCGATCGGAGCAGGTAGCGCCGGGTTTCGATGGCCCGCACGTTGCCCATGGCCAGGTGCTGCCAGGGGCCGCTGGAGCCGCCGAACCAGCCGTCGTTGGACACATTGATCAGCGCCTGTGCCCCGCTGCGCACCATAGCCCGGGCGATGTCCGGGAACACCGACTCGTAACACACATAAGCGCCGAACGAGCCAGCCGGGGTCTCGAGGGGAATGACTGCCTGGCCCGGCTGCCAGCTCCAAGTCTGGAACCCTGCTAGGCTAAAGAAGAAGCGGTATATCCCGTCTAGCAGGGGTCGGAACGGCAATCCTTCGGAGAAGGGCACCAGGTGCACCTTGTTGTACGGGCCGCTATAGCCCCCGGGCCAGATGGCATGGACGGCGTTGCCTCCCAAGAGCTGCCGCTCCCGGTTGTAGCCCTGGCTGCTGGGTGCCCCGGTAATGACTGGCACGCCTAAAGTCCTAATCTGATCCTGAGCGCGCTGGTCCTGGTCCAAGTAGGTAAGGATCGCCCCCTCGGGCCAGATCACCAGCTCAGGGTTCGTGCCCAGAGCTTCCCGGGTCAGGCCCAGGTAGCTGTCCAGGAAGGTCCCGCTTTGGCTGCTGCCTTTCTCCCTGGGGTCAATGTTCCCCTGGACAATCAGCGCCTGGTGCGGCGCTGGTGGCAACGGCTCGGCGAGCCGCCACGATCCATAGAAAAGCGCCACCGCCCCCAGTGCCAGCTCCAGGAGCAGGGGGAAGAGCCGCTGCAAAGGGCGCATCACCTGGCGCCGCATGGTGAGCAGCCAGCCCCAGCCGCCGTTCATGAGCAGGATCAGGAGCGTCGGCCCGTAAATGCCAGTAATATCGGCTATCTGGATCAAGGGCGTCTCCCCCAGAGTGTTGCCCAAAAGCCCCCAGGGAAAGGCCCAGAACAAGAGCGAGCGGCTCTTCTCTGCCGCCACCCACCACAAAGCTAAGAGCCAGAGCCGCGCTCCGGGCGTGCGCCCCATAAGGGCGCTGAGCCACATAGGCAGCCCCCAGAATAGCGACACTCCAGCCACCAGCAGCACCGTGAGAATCCACCCCGCGCTGCCCAGGAAGTCGGAGAAGAACTCAATCACCCAGCGCAGGTGCAGGCTAAAAAAGCCGATGCCGGCAATATACCCTGCCCAGAATGCCTCCCGGGGCCGGCTGGCGCGCAGGGTGCGGAAAATAGGATAGGCCAGGGCAACAAGCGCTACAGGCCACCAGTTGGTGCGGGGGTAGGCTAAAGAGAGGAGCGCGCCACTGAGGAGACAAAGCACATAGGGCATGCCAGTACTCTACTGGGGTGGGGAAGAGGGCGACAACCACTGGCCGGGGGCATTGGCCCCTGGCGCTGGCAGAAGAGGGCAGTCCAGGCTGTTAGAAATAGGCAGAAAGCGAGGAGATTATGGATGGTAGAAGCACTGAGGCCCTGGTGCAACGGCTGGAGCGCTTGGAGCAGTCACAGCGCCGGGTGAAGTGGCTGGGCATGCTGCTGCTCTTAGGCCTGGCGGCGGTAGTGCTATTGGGACAGGGACAGCCCGCTAGCTTAACGCTAACGGCGCAGCGGTTCCTGCTGGCAGATGGCACCGGGAAGGCCCGGGCGGCGCTGGGCCTGGTACAAGACGGTGTGGCGCTGGGCCTATTTGATGAGTCAGGAACCACCCGACTGGGACTCACGGTCACTGCCGACGGCCCGGCAGTGGATTTATTCGATGCCAGTGGCACCCCCAGGCTGGAGCTACGCTCCACCGCCAGCGGGCCGGTGATCGATCTGATTGATGACACCGGCCTGCGGCGCATAGCGCTGGGCGTGGCGCCCGCCGGCCCGCTTTTCAATCTCTTCGATGCCAGTGCGGTGCTCCGGGTGGGCCTGCAGGTCACTGCCGATGGTCCCTCGCTCAGCCTGCTGAACGAGCAGCGCCAGAATCGCGCGGTGCTGCAAGCCACGGCGCTCGGGTCGGCGCTTACCCTCTATGACGCTGCCGGGACCAGGCGCTCCGGCCTCACAGTGCCAGCCCAAGGGCCGGTTACTTTCGACGTGTTTGACGCTGTTGGCCAGCGCCGCTTAGGGCTGGGAGTGGATGACCAGACGCCGTTTATGAACCTTTTCGATGCCAACCAGCGGCCGCGCATAGGCTTGTTCAGCGCTGCCACCAGCTCCAGCTTTTACCTGTTAGACGGCGATGGTACCCAGCAGGCGGGATTGACTGCCACAGAGCAAGGGCCGGGCCTGGAGCTCTTTGATGCCCGGGGGACCCGGCGGGCCACGCTGGCAGTGGTCAGCGACCGGCCTGGCCTCAGCTTCTTCAATGCCGAAGGAGGAGCAATTTACACCGCGCCCGGAAATTAAAAGGGTCCGGCGGGCAATTTTCTCCGCGCCCTGAATCGCTCAGGGCCCTTCGCGCTTCCTCTTGACCGCGGCTATTACCCTTTGCTATAGTTGCCCCGAAATATTGGGTTAGGAGGAGCATGGTGCATAAGAACTATCTCACCGCGTTGGAAGTGGCCAAGCTTCTGGACCTGGATATCTGCACGGTGTACACCCTCCTGCTCCGTCGCCGCATTCCAGCGCGCCGCATAAGTGGCCGCTGGGCGGTACCCCTGGCTAGCCTGTTCGACTGGAGGCGGAAGGTAGGCAACTTTGAGAGGAGATTATGAAAGGACTCAGTCCCAAACAGCGCAAGGTGCTCAGCTTCATTGCCGACTTCCAACAGCGCCAGGGCCGCCC
Source organism: Deinococcus sp. (assembly GCA_016199255.1). Taxonomy (GTDB): domain Bacteria; phylum Deinococcota; class Deinococci; order JACQHA01; family JACQHA01; genus JACQHA01. The sequence continues at coordinate 5,046 of JACQHA010000225.1, read as the reverse complement.
GCCATACGGGGTCGAGGTGGCCCAGGAGTTTGCGTACGCCGATCCCTCAACGGCCTACCAGCATCTGCGGGCGCTGGAGAAGAAGGGCTACCTGACCGTGGCCGGTGGGCGGCGGGGGTCGCCGCTCGGCATCGGCCTGACGCCCAAAGGGCGGGCCGAGACCACCATGCCGGGCTTGCCGGTGGTGGGCCGGATCGCCGCCGGGCTGCCGGCCACCGCCGTGGAAAACGTGGAGAGCTGGGCGGAGCGCCTCACCGACCTGTTGGCCTGGAAACAGGGCGACTTCCTGCTCAAGGTGGAGGGCGACTCGATGATCGAAGAGGGCATCAGGCCCGGCGATCTGGTACTGATTCGCCCCACGCCCCGGGTGCCCAACGGCCGCATAGCAGCGGTGCGCATCGAAGACGAGACCACGCTCAAGAAGGTCTACTCCGAGGGCGATCAGGTGCGCCTGGTGCCAGCCAACCCCCTGTATCGCGAGCTGCGCCTGAGCGCCCACCAGGTGGAGATCATCGGCGAGCTGCGCGGGCTGGTGCGCCGGGCGTAAAGCCCATCCGCATCACTCTCCTGGGCAACGCCCCCAGCTGCCCGTGCTGCCGCCGGGCTCTGGCCCTGGCCGATACCCGCTTTGGCTTCCAGGTGTGGTACTGCGCCACCTGTGCCCGGCGCAATCGAGTGGCCTGCTGGCAGCTGGGCGGGCTGCCGGCACTGCCGTGATATAGTGAGGCAGCTAGCGTTGACAGGGTTGAAAGGAGCCTTATGAGACACCTGCTCCGCCTGCTGCTCCTGAGCCTGCTTCTCTCCTCGGCGCTGGCCCAGCGGTCAGAGGGTATATTGCTGCGCTATGCGGTGCCAGTAGGCACTGTGACCACCTACCACATCAGCCAGACGGTCAACATCAGGCTGGGCGGCGAGGGCCTGGCTGCCCTGGGTGAGCTGTTGGGAGGCCTGGGGGAAGTAGGGGAGGATTCTGGGATGATCCCCGAAGAGATTCCTCCTTTCAGCTTTACCTTCGATCTGATCATGACTGAGGAGGTGCTGAGCGCTGACGACACTGGCCGGGTGGTGCGGCGCACCATTGACCTCACCCCAGCGGCTGGGGTCTTGCAGCTAGGTGAGACTCCTGAGCCAGTGGTGCTCACAGTGCGTATTGACCCCCTGGGTCACACCACTCTTTTAGAGGGCGACCTGAGTGCCCTGTCCGTGGGTCAGGATCTGCCCTTTGACCTAGAGCAGTTTGCGGGCAGTCCGGGTGCTGCCTTCCCGGTGCGGCCGCTGGCAGTAGGCGAGAGCTTTGAGGTGATGCTGGACCAAGCTGTTCCCGCTTTGGCTACCTCCGGCATTACCCCGCAATTCAGCGGCGTCACCACCTTGCGCCGGCTCTTGAACATTGGTGACCGGCAGGTAGCCAAGCTGGTCACTGACCTCACCATCGCAGCCGATATCGGCCTGGAACAGTTCCTGGGGCCTGAGGGACTAGGTGGCCTGGGGCCTGAGGGGCAGATGGGGGAATCACCAGGCCCTGAGTTCCCCATGCCCGATCTGTCTGGAGTGCAGGTGCGCTTAGAAGGGGCGGGCCAGACCTCGGCGCTCTACGACCTGGACGGGCTGCCGCTCAACTTAGTCAGTGCTATCACTCTGGCTGTGACCCTCGACATCGGTCAGAACACTGATCCCCTGGTAGCCTTCCTGGCGCTGCTCTTCCCCAGCCAGGACATAGTAGTCACGTCGCGGGTAGAGGCTATCGAGGTGCGGCGGCCGTAGTCCGCTTGCGCAGGCGCAGGCTCTGGGGCGTTACTTCGAGCAGCTCGTCATCGCGGATGTACCCCAGGGCATCTTCCAGGGTGAGCTGGCGGTGGGGAATGAGGGACATGGCCTCGTCACTGGCGTGGCTGCGGATGTTGGTGAACTTCTTATTCTTGCAGACGTTGACGTTCAGGTCGTTGCTTCTGTTGTGCTCGCCGACAATCATCCCTACGTACGCCGGGGTACCGGGCGTGATGAAAAAGGTGCCCCGGTCCTGCAGCTTCCAGAGGGCGTAGGTAAACGTCTCGCCCTCCTCCATGCTCACCAGGGAACCAGTGGTGCGACTGGCCAGCTCGCCGGCCCAGGGCATGTAGCCGTCGAACACATGGTGCATGATCCCTTCCCCTGAGGTGAAGGAGAGGAAACTGGTGCGCCACCCCATCAGGCTACGCGACGGGATGCGGAACTCCAGCCGGGCGCGGCCGTCGGCGCCAGTGCGCAGGTCCCTGAGTCCCCCTTTGCGCCGGCCCAGGGCTTCCATGACCGCGCCCACAAAGCGCTCGGGAATGTCCACTACTAGATGCTCGGCTGGCTCCAGCAGCTTTCCCGCTTCTTCTTTGGTGATCACCTGGGGGCGCGACACCTGGAATTCAAACCCTTCGCGCCGCATGGTCTCCATGAGCACCGAAAGGTGCAGCTCGCCCCGGCCGGAGACCTTGAACTCGTCGGGAGACAGCTCCTGCACCCTGAGGCTCACGTTGCGCTGCAGCTCTTTTAAAAGCCGCTCCCGGAGGTGCCGGCTAGTGACAAAGCGCCCTTCCCGGCCCGAGAAAGGGCTATTGTTGGGCAAGAAGGTGACGGTGACCGTGGGCTCCTCTACCACAATGGGCGGGAGGCGGTTGGGGTGCTGGGGATCGGCTAAAGTATCGCCGATCTCGGCGGCTTCAATCCCGGCCAGGGCCACAATGTCTCCCGCCTCGGCCAGCTCTACCTCCTGCCGGGTCAGGCCCAGGTGGGTGAACACTGCCGTCACCTTGTAGGTCCGGATCGAGCCATCGCGGCCCAGAAGCACCACGGTGTTGTGCCGCCGTACCCGGCCCCGATGAATACGGCCAATGGCGATCCGGCCCAGGTAGTCGGAATAGTCCAGGGAGGCCAGGCGCATCTGGAAGGGAGCGTCCAGGTCGCGCTCTGGGGGCGGCACGTGCTCTAAGATCAAATCGAACAGGGACTTGAGGCCCCCCTGGGGTTCCTCCTGCCGCCGCCAGGAGATGCCCGCTCGAGCTTTGGCGTACACCACCGGGAAGTCAAGCTGCTCGTTAGTGGCGCCCAGCTCGGCAAACAGGTCAAACACCTCGTTCAGCACCGGGTCTGGCCGGGCATCAGAACGGTCCATCTTGTTAATGACCAGGATGGGGCGGAGGCCCTGGGCCAGGGCTTTGCGCAAGACAAACCGGGTCTGGGGCATGGGGCCCTCGCTGGCGTCCACTAAGAGCAGCGCCCCATCTACCATGCCCAGGGTGCGCTCCACCTCACCGCCAAAGTCAGCGTGGCCGGGAGTGTCCACAATGTTGATCTTCACGCCCCGGTAGCTGACGGCGGTGTTCTTGGCCAGAATGGTAATGCCCCGCTCCCGCTCCAGCTCGCCAGAATCCATGACCCGCTCCTGTACCACCTGGTTCTCGCGGAAGGTGCCAGTCTGGCGCAGCATGGCATCGAGCAAGGTGGTCTTGCCGTGGTCCACGTGGGCGATGATGGCAATATTGCGAAATTCTTGAGCCGTCTGGCCCATGAGTTCCCCTATGGGGAGCGTACCTCCCAAAGGCGTAATTGTATCACACTGGCTGAGCTCTTGTTCTCACCGTGGTATGCTGCCAGCCGGGAGGGGTTCAGAACAAGCCCATGGAAAACCTCCATGCTGAGATCTTGTCCCTGGACGGCACCTGGGAAGCTACTTTGCATGACGGCCAGGTGCGGACGCTTGAGGTGCCCGGCGTCTGGGAGACGCAGGGCCTGGGGATGCTCTACGCCGGCCCGGTGCGCTATCGGCGCACGGTCTTTGTGCCAGCTCAGTGGGCGGGAAAGCGGGTGCTGCTGGAGTGCGACGCCGTATCTTACGCCTGCACGGTGCGCTGCAATGGCCAAGAAGTGGCCCGGCACCTGGGGATGTGGACGCGGTTCGCTGCTGACTTGAGCCCGGCGCTGCGTTACGGGCATGACAACGTCCTGGAGCTAGAGGTAGAGAAGCCCACCATTGATGGCCGCTATCCTGCGGCTACCACCCTGGCGGGTTTCTTGCCCTTTGTAGTCGGTACCTTTGGTGGCATCTGGCAGTCGCTGCGCTTGGTGGCGCATCAGGCACCGGCCTTTGCGCAGGTGCAGGTGCATGCTGCCTGGTTGGAACGGGGCGCTTTGACGGTGCAGTGGAGCCCGCAGCCAGCGGCTCCGGCGGGCGCCACAGTAGCGCTGGTGTTACGTGATCTCAAGGGGAAAATACTGGCGCAGGCTCGTGCTGCCGAGAGCCAGGGGACGATCCAGCTCACTGTTGACCAGGGGCGCACCTGGTCACCTGAGCGCCCGGTGCTCTATACCTTGCGCCTGGGGCTGGAGCTGGAGGGGCGAGAAGTGGGGGCGGTGGAGCGCCGCATTGGCTTCCGCAGCCTCAGAGCCGTAGCCGGCGAGCTGCAGCTCAATGGGCAGCCCTGTGTGCTGCGCGGGGCGCTGCAGTGGGGCTGGTATCCCGAGCGTATCTGCCCTAACCCCACGCCAGAGCAGGTGCGGCGCGAGATCAGGGCGCTCAAGGCGCTGGGGTGCAATCTGGTCAAATTGTGCCTGGTGGTTCCTGGGCCAGCTTACTTCCAGGTGGCCGATGAAGAAGGTATGTTGCTCTGGCTGGAGCTGCCTTTGTGGCTGCCTAACGTCACGGCGGAACTGCGCCAGCGGGCGCCAGTGGAGTATGCCGAGATAGTGGAAGCGGTACAGCACCATCCTTCAGTGGTGGTCTACAGCCTGGGATGCGAGCTGGGCAGCGCCGTGGACGCGGCATTTCTCCAGGAGCTGGACGGTGTGGTGCGGCAGCGCAGCAGTGGCGCTCTTCTGTGCGATAACAGCGGCCGGGCTGAGGCCTACGGGGGCGTGGCGGTAGATCTGGCAGACTTCGTGGACTACCATTTCTACTCCGACCTGCACTACTTCCGGCCGCTGCTGGATCACTTCCGGCGCGACTGGCAGCAAGAGCGGCCCTGGATCTTCGGCGAGTTCTGCGACTTTGACACCTATGTGAACCGGGCTGAGCTGAAT
>JACQHA010000014.1 GCA_016199255.1 Deinococcus sp. | reverse complement strand
TTTGGCCAGGAGTATCCCATTCGTGAAGAGCACACTGAGTGGCTGTCCCAACAGGAGAATCAGCAGAATGCCCGTGACCAATGCCGTCGCCTGGAAGACGAAGCAGCGCAGAGCATTGGACTTGATGAGGTTCTCAAAGTAGCGATCGACGGCAAAGGGAGCTTTCCCAAAGCGCAGCCGCTCGTTGACCACGACCAGGTTGTAGAGTGGGGCGGCCATGAACACCACAGTGAGGACGTGCAGGAATTTGACAGCTTGATAGGCGCTCATTAGAACGTCACCACCGCGTCACTTTCTTTTGTCCAGCGGGCCAGATCGGACATGTGACCGATCTCAACCCCCTCGACGAGTTCTGGCTGGCTCAGCCCCCTGGCGGCACAACAGGTGGCACAACTCTTCACCTTGACATCCTTGGCAAGTAGCTCGCTGAGCATCTGCGCCGTGTTGTAGTAGCCGGTGGGCGTCTTCTGGTTGCGCTTGGCGACGGCCACCCCATCTGCCAGCAGGAAGATCTGTACTCCCACCTGGTTAGTGAGCAGGGCCGAGGCATAGCGCAGGGCGTTATAGGGCTTCTCGCTGCCATAGGGCGGGTCCTGGATAACTATGGTGAGTTTGTCCACGTCTCCTCCCCTCCGAGCGCGTGCCAGAATCCAGGCGCTACCACCGGGCCTGGGCACGCTCCAGGTGTCTGACTAGAATGCTTTCCCGTTGCAGCTGTTCCAGCAGAATTTCCCGGATCAAATCAAAGGCTTGCAGCATTTTGGGATTGGCCAGCTGGTAATACACGTTGTTGCCGCTCTTCCGCGAGACGAGCACCCGCCGCTGCTTCATCATGTTCAGGTGTTGGGAGAGATTGCCCACCGTGACCGCGAGCCGGTCAGCGAGGTCAGAGACAGTCATCTCCTGCTCTCGCAGGGTGTTCAGGATGGCTAAGCGGGTAGGGTGGGAGAATACTTTGCACATGTCGGCATGGCATCTGTAGAGTTCGTGCTCGATGTCGGTGTAAGGTTTTTGTTTCCTCATGGCAGCCAACCTTCAAGAATTCTAGAAATATCTATAATACTTTAGCACTACCCTGTCAAGTACTCCCCTCTAACCGCCGGCTCCAGCCATGGCCTGACCCATCTGACTGTAGAGCAGCTGGAGAACTTCTGGGAGTTCCCTACGGTCTCTATGGGGCTGGGCCCCATTATGGGCATCTACCAGGCGCGCTTTAACCGCCACCCAGCTGGCTGCTTCAGCGGGGCCACCCGCTATCAGCTTATAGGCTGCGCACCGGAGGCGCATCCGTTGACCGCCTGACCACCTGGGCAGTGCAGGGACAGAGCGCTTCTGGGATCTGCCCGGTGCCTAACTCCTGGGCCAGGTGCCATAGGTCTAGGGGATAGTCTATGTCTCGATACTCCTCCAGCAGGACGTAACTCACCCCCTGGCCCCTGGCCCGCGCCACCAGCTCGGCGCAGTCCTTTCCCTGGCTCCAGGTAATGTGCCGCCCCTGCCACTCCCCGGTGAACAGACCCAGAGCGCGCCGGCAGCCCAACAAATAGGCCCCGCCGCCGCTATCAGGGCCAATCACCAGATCTACGTCCTGGAGAGCAACAAATGCCTGCCTCACAGTGTCTTCCGCTAGGTGTGGCACGTCGCTGCCTAAAATGACCACCTGGGTGTAGCCCTGGTCTAAGAAGGCAGCGAAGGCATCAGCCAGGTGCTGGCCAAGGTCGCCACCGGTGCCCGGGTCTTCCCACACCGGCACCTGGTAGCGCCGCTCTAGGTCCGCCAGTTGCTCCGCAGTGCTGCCTGAGGCCAAACAGAGCCGGAGGTCCCAGGGGCCATGGCGGAGCCGTCCAGTGAGATCAGTGAGAAAGGCGTCGTAGAGCTGTGCCGCTTCCTCATGGCTCAGGTGCCGATAAGGCGGCTGGGGCCGGCAGAGGCGAGTCTTTACTGCGCCAGGGGCGGGATACTTGGCAAACAGGCAGAGCGCCTGTTTTCCTCGTCCCGGGCTCTTAGTGGCCATATTCTCACCTGCCTTCACCAGTTCTGGCCTCAGCCTACCTCAGACAGCCCCTGGCCAGTTGGGTTAAGCTCAATTGATCGAGAGAGGCCCCAACGGCAGTACACCTACTGGGGTACCATGCCAGGCTTCCCACCTGGCGCAAGGAGGACCTATGGCCGAAGCTACCATTGGCATCATTGGCGGTAGCGGGCTGTACCAGATGCCCGGTCTCAGCGACCCCCAGGAGGTACGGCTCAGAACTCCTTTCGGTGATCCCTCTGATGCCTACGTGGTGGGGACGCTCCAGGGGCGGCAGGTGGCATTCTTGGCTCGCCATGCCCGGGGGCACCGCATCTCCCCTTCGGAACTGAACTTCCGCGCCAACATCTACGGTTTCAAGCTGCTGGGGGTGGAGCGGCTGATCTCGGTAGGTGCTGTGGGCAGCTTGCATGAGCGGCACCGGCCACTGGACCTGGTGATTCCCAATCAGTTTGTAGACCGCACCAAGGGCCGCATCGATACTTTCTTCCGTGATGGCATCGTGGCCCATGTCAGTATGGCCGATCCAGTGTGCGCTGGCCTGGCTGCCTCCTTGGCCGAGGCGGCACAGGCTGCGGGGCTGGACCCGCATGTAGGAGGAATTTACCTCTGCATGGAGGGGCCAGCGTTTTCCACCAGGGCGGAGTCCGAGCTCTACCGCTCCTGGGGCATGGACGTGATTGGCATGACGAACTTCCAGGAGGCCAAGCTGGCCCGGGAAGCGGAGCTGTGTTATGCCACCCTGGCGTTTGTCACCGACTATGACTGCTGGCATGTGAGTGAGGAGAAAGTCAGTGCGGAAATGGTCATTACCAATTTGCTGAAGAACGTGCAAAATGCCCAGGCGCTCATTACTCAGGCAGTGCGCACCCTGCCGCCCCAGGGCGACTGCCCCTGCGGCCGCGCCCTGGAACAGGCCCTTGTCACCGACTTGAAGCTCGTGCCCAAGGGACAGCGCTCGGCGCTGCGCCCAATTATTGGCAAGTACCTGGAGCGTGCCGGGTTGTGAACGCCCTCAGACACTATCTTCCCCAGGTACGCCAGTACCTCCAGCAGCAGCGGGAGATATGGCCAGCACTGGGCCTTTGCCCTACCATCCGGTTCCAGCTCACCCCCATTCCGGGCGGGGCCATTAACCTGAATTACCACCTGCAAGTGTGGGGGCGGCACTTTGTGGTGCGGCTCAACACCGTCTCCCAGATTGGCCTGGACCCGGCGGCGCAGATCCGTTACGAGTACTGCACCCTGCAGTTCTTAAAGTCCACCAGCCTCACCCCCCGCCCCCGCTACCTGGATGACACCCTCCAGATCCTCCCCTTGGGGCTCCTGATCGAGGATTACCTCCCCGGCCGGCCGCTCAACTACCGCCGCGACCTAGCGGCAGCCGCCCGCACCCTGGCCATCATTCACCGGCTGCCAGTGGCCAAGAGGCATCCTTTTATTGTCCAGGACCGGCCGCTGCAGGCTCTGTTCGCTGAATCACAGCACCAGGCAGACGTGTTCTTCGCTGCCGGCGCCCCAGGGAAGCCGGGACTGGCGGCACTGCTCCGGGAGCTTTTAGAGCGCGCCAGCGCCCGGCTCAGCAGGGATGAGGCCCACTTTGCGGCGCACCCTATTAGGAGCCTGGTGAACGGCGATTTGAACCCGGCCAACTGGCTGGTGCGCCAGGGCACTGCCCAGCTTGTCGACTGGGAGCGGGCCCAGATTACCAGCCCGGCCCTGGACCTCACCCACTTGCTGAACATCACCACTACCACCTGGCGGGACGAGTTCGCTCACGTGCTGAGCCCGGCCGAAGAAGAGTTCTTCCTCAACGCGTATGTAGCCAGCTATCCTCTAGCGCTGCGCCCGGTGCTGCGCTGGCAATTCCAGCTCATGCGCCTTTACACCTACCTGCGGGCCTTCAGCTGGTGCGCCTACTGGCGGGCCCGCTGCTATTTAGACCAGGTGACCATCCGCGAAGCGGCTACTGACCACAAGATCAGCCAGTACCTAGAGCCAGCCTTTATGCGAGCCACCTTGCAGTCCTACCTCTAGGTCCTTACTTTTCTTACGGCGCTATGCGGCGCGTCTTATGTTTGCTGGCCTAGGCTAGGCCCGTGATGTGGGCGCACTCTGGCGATTCCCGGGAATTACCCAGTGCTCGCACATCGCGCAATTCTGAACCTCGCAGGAGGAAAGATATGGTGAACTGGCTGAAGATCAGCAAGAAGGCAGCCAGCCTGGGGGCGTTGCTTGCCGCCGGGCTGGCCCTGGTCCTGGGGCAGGCACCCCAGGTGGCGGACGCCTCGAGCCACCGCGAGGCGCCACTCATCAGTGAAGACCCGCTGGCGGACGTCACCGATGTGTGGTTCTTTGTGAGCCCCGACCAGCCGGACACGGTGACCATCATCACCAACTGGATCCCGCTGCAGTCGCCCCAGAGCGGGCCCAACTTCTGGAAGTTTGGCGACGACGTGCTGTACGCCATCCACCTGGACAACGACGGCGATGCGCTGAGCGACATTGACTACGAGTTCCGCTTCACCACCACCCGCCAGAACAACAACACCTTCCTCTACAACACTGGCCCCATCACCTCGCTGGCTGACCCAGACTGGAACATCCGTCAGTCCCTCATGGTGACCCGGGTGGACCTGGACAGCGGCGCGCGCACGGTCATTGGCCGGAACCTGCCCACGCCGCCAGTGAACGTGGGCGTCAACTCCATTCCCGACTATGCGGCGCTGGCCAATGCGGCCATTAGCCCGCTGGTGGGCGGCGGCCGGGTGTTCGCCGGGCAGCGGGACGATGCCTTCTTCGCCGACCTGGGCGGCATCTTCGACCTGCTCACCATCCGGGGCGGCCCTCCCGGCAACACTGGCCAGGGAATTGACTACCTGGCGGGCTTCAATGTGCACACCATCTCCCTGCAGCTTCCCATTACTGCCATTACCCGCAACGGCACCCGGCCCACTGATCCAGCTGATCCGGCTGCGGTAGTGGGCGTCTGGGCCACTGGCGGCCGGCACCGCACCCGGGTGCTGCGCGATGATGGCGAGGCTGCCAGCCAGGTAGGCCCCTTCGTCCAGGTGTCGCGCCTGGCGATGCCTTTGGTAAACGAGGCGGTGATCCCGCTAGGGATGAAGGACCGCTTCAACGCCTCCCCACCTTCCCAGGACGGCCAGTTCCTGAGCTTCGTCCTGGATCCTGAGCCGGCCAAGCTGATCAACCTGATCTACGGCGTCCCGGTGCCTCCAGCGCCCCGCAACGACCTAGTGCAGGTGTTCCTTACCGGCGTCCCCGGCCTCAACATGCCACCTGGCGTGGTGCCGGCGGAGATGCTGCGGCTCAATGTAGCCATTCCACCAAGCGCTGAGCCCAACCGCTTCGGCGTCCTGGGCGGCGACCTGGCGGGCTATCCCAACGGCCGCCGGCTGGCTGACGACACGGTGGACATCACCTTCCAGGCAGCAGCGGGCGTGCTGGTGGAGGGCTTTGGTGGGTTCCCCAATAACTCGCTGGGTGACGGGGTGGACGGCAACGACGCGCCTCTACTGGATGTCTTCCCCTACCAGGCCCACCCGGCGCCAGGCGGT
>JACQHA010000214.1 GCA_016199255.1 Deinococcus sp. | reverse complement strand
GTGTCCAGCACCGACACTGTGCCACTGCCCTGGTTCGCCACATAGACTCGCCCGCCGTCCGGGGACACCGCCACCCCAAAGGGACTACTCCCCACGGCCACCGTCGCCACCACCGTGTTGGTAGCAGTGTGCAGCACTGAGACCGCACCACTCCCTCGATTCGCCACATAGACCCGGCTGCCGTCCGGGTGGACTACCACCGGACCTGGCCCACTCCCCACTCGCACATTGGCCACTACCGTATTGCTCGCCGTGTCAATCACCGCCATGGCATCGTTCAGGTTCGTCACATAGACCCGGGTCCCACTGGGCGCCACCGCCACCCCCCCAGGCCGCGACCCAACCCGCACTGTGTCCACCACCGTGCTGGTAGCAGTGTCCAGCACCGACACTGTGCCACTGCCCTGGTTCGCCACATAGACTCGCCTGCCGTCTGGGGACACCGCCACCCCAAAGGGACTCCTCCCCACGGCCACCGTCGCCACCACCGTGTTGGTAGCAGCGTCCAGCACCGACACCGTGCTGCTGCCAAAATTAGAGATATACGCCAACGTCACTGGGGAGCCGGCCACAGCCCCAGTGGGCACCCTGCCAATGAACAGGCCAAAGGCCACAGGACCAGCCCCCACCACCACCGTCCCCACCACCTGGTGAGTGGAGGTGTCCAGCACTGAGACAGTATCCCCGTTTAGGTTCGCGATATAGACACGAGCGCCATCGGGGGTCACCGCCACCCCAAGCGGACCATTGTCCACCGCCACCGTCGCGACCACCAGGTTGGTGGCGGTGTCCAGCACCGCCACTGTGTTGCTACTCAGATTCGCCACATACACCCGCGTCCCATCGGGGGCCACCGCCACCCCAAAAGAACCATCTCCCACCACCACCGTCGCGACCACCGTGTTGCTGCTGGTGTCAATCACCGAGACTGGCCCAGAGAAGTTCGCCACATACACCCGCGTCCCATCGGGTGCCACTGCTACCCCCTCCGGCACCCTCCCCACCCCCACCGTGGCGATCACCCGATTGCTGCCCGTGTCAATCACCGACACCGTATTGTCATTCAGGTTCGCCACATACACCCGGGTCCCATCGGGTGCCACCGCCACCCCCCGCGGGCTGTCCCCCACAGGAACGGTGGCCACTACCGTGTTGGTAGCAGCATCCACCACCGAGACCGTGTCACTCTCAAAGTTCCCCACATACACCCGCCGGCCATCGGGCGTCACCCCCACCCCATCCGGCGCACTCCCCACCGGCACCGTCGCGACCACTGTCTGGGTCGCGGTATCTAGCACTGACACCGTGTTGCTGCCAGAGTTAGCTATATACACCCGGGTCCCATCGGGTGCCACTGCCACCCCCCGCGGGCTGTCCCCCACGGGGACTGTGGCCACCACCATATTCGTCGCCGTGTCCACCACCGCCACCGCCGCACTGTACGACACATACGCCAGCGTCCCCGACCCCGGCACCAGCGCTTGCGTGAAGGCAGGAGAGCCACCTAGCACCAACCCAGCAACTACCAGAACTCCGACCAGCAAACGACTCCAGATCTCTTTCATGAGCTCCCTCCCTAGACCTGTGTTACCACAAAAATGGCTGGTGGTGAGCACGTCCAGGACATGGATTAGGCAATTGGACTTGCTGGGCGAACCATCCTGGTCGTGGATGAGACGCTGCTGACCTGGGGGTGTGTCCCCAAAGTAGGGGGTTGGAGCAATACACCACACCGAATCCACCCACGTGTTCAGCATACCCGATGTCCTGACTACCCAGCTTGCCCTGGCGCGCCGCCCTCTACCTAGGCTGGACAGAAGATCACCGCAGTTCTCCAGTAGCGTGCCACATGGCTTTTCAAGCTCGCACCACTCTGGAGATGCTATAATCCGCCCAGTGGAAGGCCATTTGCCCAAACCTGGCACTACTGGCGCTGTTCGCCTGTTCAAGAGCTTCAGGCACGCCTGGGACGGCCTATCCTACGCCTGGCGGACCCAACAGAACCTGCGCATCGAACTGGCGTTGGGCGCTGCCGCCCTGACCCTTGGTGTCCTCCTCGGCCTAGGCCCACTCCAGCTGGCAATCCTGGTGGGCACTGCAGCACTGGTGCTGTGTGCTGAACTCTTTAACACTGCCTTGGAGGCCTTAGCGGACCTGGCCTCGCCGGGGCCGCACCACCTGGCGCGCATTGCCAAGGACGCGGCGGCGGCTGGAGTGCTGCTGTGTGCTGGCCTGTCAGTGGTAATAGGTCTCTTGCTCCTGGGGCCGCCTCTCATTGCCTATCTGACCCACTAGACCCACAAACGAGCGCTGTTTCGGTCCTTCGCCATGCCCTTGTTAGACCTTGGCAAGAGCTTTGTAAGCCCTGTTACAGAGCGGTGCCAGGGGCAAGTGTTATTCCTCAAGCGGGTAAGATAGGGCTAAAGCACATGGGTGCAAGATATAACAAAAACACCATAGGTACGCTGTTTTTGCGTCTCACCCACCATCTCTTTCTCTGGCTTTGGATCGGATTCATTGGAGGGACCGGCATTCTCTTCTTGATTGCCATGCCACTCGCCGCCCGCCTCCGCACAGCCGGGACCGCTCAGAAGGACATTGACTTCATCCTTACTACCATTGCGGGAGCCTGGGTAGTTGCATCGGCAATAGCAGCCTGTTTCGTCGGGCGACGCCTCCAGCGCAGCGTAGCACGCATTCGGGCCCACGCCTGCGGTGTACTCCTCTCGGCGGCGGTCTTCGTCGCCTTCCTGCAGGCGGGCAGTGGTCCTTTCTCCACCTTTCTGGTCAGCCGCGAGGTGGTTACTGAACGGTTCATCTTCGGTCCGTATCCGGATGAGGCTGAGATCAAGCGCCTGGCCGGTGAGGGCTTCACCGGGATCATTACCCTCCTCTCACCAATTATCCCGTTCGAGGCAGTCCTCCTGGCGCAAGAACGGGCCGCGGCCCGGGCCGCCGGCTTGGAGCTGGTCGAGGCCCCGATGTTTCCGTGGGTGAGTGCCAACGAAGAAGTCCTGGCGATGATTCGACAGCTTGTCGAGTCTGGGACAGGCCGGTACTACGTCCACTGCTACGCTGGCCGCGACCGGACCGACCTGGCCCGCTCGGTGATCCTAGAAGCCACCGGGATCAAGGCAAGGCCATTAGGGACTGGCGAGACTTCTGCCATCGGGCTAATCTCGCTCTCACCAGACTGGCTAGAGTCCAGTGTATGGTGGAACCCCAATTGGCAATACCGCAGAAAATTGATCTTACGCTACTCTGCCCAGGCAGAAGACTTAACCGATTTTCCCCTCCTGGTGAAGCTGACCGGGGCGAATTTCGATTTCTCCCTGGCGCAAACCAGTGGGCAAGACCTTCGCTTCCTGGACGCTGACAACGCTACCCAGCTTAGCTATGAAATTGAATCCTGGGATCCCGCTCGCCAAGAGGCCTACGTCTGGGTCAAAGTCCCCCAGATCGCGGCTGCTCCCAGCGCTGACCATATCTGGCTGTACTTCGGCAATCCCAGCGCCCCAGATAGCCAGGATCCTAGCCGGGTGTGGAGCAACGGGTATGTCTTAGTCCACCACAATCAGAACTCTGCCCTCCTTGTTCCCGACTCCACCTACAACGCCCACATCGGTATCCCGGCCGGGATGGCGAGTGAGTCAACCATTATCACCTTGGTCCCAAGCCTGGGGAAGCTTGGTGGGGCACTTGCCCTTGATGGGACCACAGGTATCACCGTCCCCAATACCCCTAGCCTAGGCCTGGGTACCGGCAACTACACTGTAGAGGTCTGGGTCAAGACCAGCGCCCTGGCGGAGTATAGACGGATTGTCACCAAGTACAATTCGGACACCACTACCGGCTTTGGCTTAACCGAGGAACCTGATGGCACCGCGGCGTTTACTGAATGGGTCACCGGAGGGATCAACAACGCCTCT
>JACQHA010000213.1 GCA_016199255.1 Deinococcus sp. | reverse complement strand
CGGCTCGGGCCGGCCGGGAGTGAGCACCTCCAAGCGCACCTGGGCGGTGCCAGTGGCGACGAATCCCAAAATCTCTGCTGCCCGGCGGGACAGGTCGATGTCCCGGCCGGGAATAAATGGCCCCCGGTCGTTGATGCGCACAATCACCTGGGCGCCGTTGGTCAGATTCGTCACTCGCACCAGGCTATCAAAAGGCAGGGTGCGGTGCGCGGCGGTGAGCAGCCGGGAGTTGTACACCTCGCCGCTGGCGGTGAGCTGCCCTTCGAACCCCGGGCCGTACCACGAGGCCACGCCAATGGCGGTGAGCAAGCTGGGGCTTTGGGGCGACAAGGTAGGCCCAATCAGGGTGGCGGCACTGGGCGTGGTAGCTGGCGGTTCTGCGCTGGCCAGTTGCGGCGTACTGCTTTCCCGCTGCGCTGGGGTAGTGGCTTGCGCTCTTGGGGCGGGCAAGAGGTCGCTGTCTGGTGAAGTACTGCTTTCCCCCCGCCCTGGGGCAGTGGTTGGCGCTGGAGAGGAGAGCAAAGTCTGATTGCTGGCTGGCTCTGGCGCCGGCAGGGTATAAGCCTCGCTGGCGGAGGACACCATCTCCAGGCGCACCAGCGCCACGCCGCGGGCCACGAAATCTAACAGTTCCGCCGCTTGGCGAGTGACGTCGATCTCTATCCGGTCCAGCGAAGGCCCCCGGTCGTTAATGCGCACCACCACGCTGCGCTGGTTAGCCATATTGGTGAGGCGCAGCAGCGTCCCAAACGGCAGGGTACGGTGGGCAGCCGTGAGGGCGCTGGGGTCGAAGGGTTCCCCGCTAGCTGTAGGCTGTCCAGTTAGCCCAATACCATACCATGCCGCCAGCACTGGCCGGTCAGTGATCTGGGCCAGTGCGGTACCATAGGCCAGGAGTCCAGCAAGCAGCCAGGTGCGCACCATCCCTCCCTCTAGGGAGGCTAAGGGGTGGGATGTGACATCTGGCTAACGGCCGGGCCTGTTAGCTTGCTGTGAGCCCCATTGCCTACAGTGCTGGCCAATCGCCAGGAGTGTCCCGGGGTAGGCGGGGAAAGTCTATGGGGCAGTCTAGACCAGGTGCAGCAGTACCCCCGGCCGCAGCCCAGCCCATGCGGCCCAGGCTGGTGGTGCGGCCATACGCCAACACCGCCAACCTGGATGCTTTTGACCTGGCGCGGGCCATTGTGCTGGGCACCAGGGTAGCGTTGGAGATTTTGGACAGCGGGCAGCTGGTGAGCCCGGCGATGCTGGCCGCCTCGGGCTATACCGAGGTACGGCTCTATCACCAGGGGATGGCCCTAGACCTGTCCATCTGCCGGCCAGAGGACGCCGGCCAAGAGGATAACTCCAGCTAGGACAGCTCTGCCGGTCCACTATTAGCTCCCCCTGGCTTCGGTGTATCATTTAGTAGCGGAGACAGGGAACAGGGGGAGCGTGCGTTCCGGTCAATGCTAGTGTGGTGTTTGCCACCCCTGGGCGGGGGTGTGCTGTGTTACTGGGTTGGGGAGGACGACATGAGGTACAAGGGGCCGGCGGGTCGGGCATCCCCTATGCTGCGCCGCTTAGCCACGGAGCTTTTGGTGGGGGATGTGGCGCAGGGCAGCGAGGAAGGGCTGGAAATTCTCTACGACCGCTATCACCGTTTGGTGTTCTCTTTTGCCCTGAAGATGCTGGGCAGCCCGGAGCGCGCTGCCGAGGTGACCCAGGATGTGTTCCTCTCAGTGTGGCGGCGCTCTGACAGCTTTGACCCCAGGCGGGGGAATTTTGTTAACTGGCTGTTGACCATTACCCGCAACCGGGCGCTGGACCTACTCCGGCGGCGGCAGCTGCCCACGTTGGAGCCTGAGGAAATGGACTGGGGCGAAGAGGCCATGGGCCGCATGGAAACTGACCTGGATAACCCGGAAGAGCACTCGTTCACGCTGCGCCTTGCGGCCCGGATGCGCTCCGCTGTGGCGGGCTTGCGTAACGAAAAGCATCGCAAGGTGATTGAACTCATTTACTACCAGCAGCTGACCCAGGAGGAAGTGGCCCGGCGGCTGGGCTGCCCAGTGGGCACCGTGAAAAGCCGCAAGAAGTACGCCTTAGAGAGCCTGCGCAAGATCCTGAACGGCATGGGCCTGGGGGATGCGGCAGGGTAGGGCCCCGGGCCAGGCGCCTAGATTGGCTATTAGTGGCTGGTGGTTTGCGGCTTCTGCTCCTGGGCCACCAGCTCCAGCACCT
>JACQHA010000219.1 GCA_016199255.1 Deinococcus sp. | reverse complement strand
CTTCGAGGAAGTGACCTACGAAGGCTATGGCCCCGGGGGGGTGGCGATTATGGTGGTGGTGCTCACCGACAATCGCAACCGCACCGCCGGCGAGGTGCGCCGGGTATTTGACCGGAGTGGCGGCTCGCTGGGAGCCGCCGGCAGCGTGGCCTGGCAGTTCCACCGCAAAGGACTGATTGTGCTGGAGGGCACCAGCGACCAGATCATTGAGGCGGCTATTGAGTGCGGCGCCGAGGACTTTGACGCCTCGGGAGGGGTCACCGAGGTGTACGTGGAGCCGGCTCAGTTCTTCCAGGTGAAGGAGGCGCTGGAGAAGCGGGGAATTGCTCCCCAGAGTGCCGAGCTGACCATGCTCCCCCAGAACACAGTGCGCCTCCCCGAAGACAAGGTGCAGCAGGTAATGCGCCTGCTAGAAAATCTCGAAGATCTCGACGATATCCAGAATGTCTACTCCAACGTGGACCTCTCTGGCGTGAGCACTTAGGTGCGCGTACTGGGCATTGACCCGGGCCTGGCCAACTGCGGTCTGGCGGTGATTGAAGAAGACCGGGAGCCAGTTTTTTGCTACGCCGGCACGGTGGTCACCGAGCCTCAGCTGACCACTACCACCCGGCTAGCGGTGATCTTCCAGGCTGTCCAGGGCATCATCCGCCAGTATCACCCCGACGCTATGGCCGTCGAGGGCCAGTACTTCCTCAAGCAGCCCAAGCAGGCAGTGTCCATTGGCCAGGCCCGGGGCGTGGCGCTGCTGGCTGCCGGGCAACTAGGCGTCCCGGTGTTTGAATACACTCCCACCCAGATTAAATTAGCCGTGGTGGGCTACGGCAAAGCCACCAAAGACCAGATCGGCTGGATGGTAAAGGCCATTCTCAAGTCCCCGGAGCCCATTGACTCCAACCACGCCATGGACGCTCTGGCCGTGGCCCTGGCCCACCTCAACTCCTACCGGGTGCAGCCGGGAGTGGCGCTATGAGCCTGAGGAGGGGAGAGCATGAGCCGTCACTGCCCAGGCTATCCCTGATCAGCCGCTGCACGCCCAGGTGCAGGCCCTGGCTGAGGCCAGCGGGTTGACATTCGCCGGCATCCGCGTCTCGGGTCGTTTCCGGGACGTGGCTTATTTATCCAGGGAGACTACGGCCCCTGGTATCCCTTACTCGCCAGCATGTCGGTAATGGCAGTGCCGGTGACCTTGGGTGGGACCAGGGTGATTGGTACCACCACCAGGCTCTCGGCCGATTCTCCATAAGGGCCTTGCGCCAGGATTTTTCCGCCTGGTCCTATGACCAAAGAACAGCCGATGCACTTCCGCCCCTTCCAGGGGCCACCGCGCATCCAGCCCACGTTGCTGACCCCCACCACGGTCAGGTCGTAGAGCTTGGCCAGGGTGGTGTACGCCGTCTTCCACAGGTCGCCGTAGGGCTCTTGGTTATTGTCATGGTCGGCATCCACCGCCCAGGCGGAAGGTGAGAGCAGGAGCTGGGCGCCCATGCGGGCCAGGGAATGTCCCAGGGCTAGGGAATTGGGGAAATTGTCGGAGCAGATATTGACACCAATCGTCCCCAGCGGCGTTCTGGTTACCGCCAAGGAGTCCCCAGTGGAGTAGAGATCCTGGGCAATATCCAGGACATTGATCTTGCGATGTTTCCGCAGGATTTCCCCTTCGGGGGAGATTAGCACCGCTGCGTTATAAATCCGGTCTCCCGCCCTCTCGGTCAGGCCTGCGGCCACATAGATCTTCGCCTGCCGGGCAGCCTGGCATAGTTGGTCGCTATACTTGCCGGGAATGGGCTGGGCCAGTTCCCGGGCCGACGGATCGGTCCAGCCCAGGTCCAGACATTCCGGCAGCACAATCACCGTACATCCCTGGGCCGCGGCCTCTTTGATCATCTGCGTGGCCCGTTTTAGATTAGCGCTGGCGTTACCACCCTCCACCAGCATCTGCCCCATGGCTAGCTTGAAGCTGATGTTCTCTTTTTCCCGGTTCATTGAGAGCCACCCCTTCGTCTTAGGCGAACGGCACCATACTACACTGGGGGAAGGAGGCTACAGTTGACCGCTAGGGACCGTGGATCTAGAATGCAATCAAAGCAACTCTTGCTGCCATGGCAAGTGGAGTTCCGGTCGCGCCTGGGGGTGAGTGGGAGCTGGGCAGCCCGGTCTGTCCTGGGAGGTCCTCATGTGGCGGAAGCTGTGCTGGTCACTGGTGCTGATCTGGGGTGCGGTGGCAGTCTCACAAGTTCCTGGGCCTGTGAGCCTGCGCGGTCCAGTAGACGTGGCGCTCGACAGCTCCCACCGCCGGGTGGTGGTGCTGGACATGGTGGATAACACGCTCAACGCAGTGGATCTCAGCGGTGGCCCGGTGCAGGTGCTGGTCTCCCTGGGCCCGCAAGAGCAGCGATTAGACCCACGCGCTCTAGAGCTGCGCGACGGGATGGCCTATGTGGTGGGGCGCATTGGACGGCTCTTGGCAGTAGACCTGGACACCGGGGCAGCTCGGGTGATCACCGACCAGCTCCGGGTGGCGGTGGGGGTGGCGCTCTTGCCCGACGGCCAGACGGCGCTGGTGACTGAACTCGGCGGCACCCTGGCCAGGGTGGATCTAGCCAGCGGCCAGATACAGCGCCTGGTGCGGGGACTGGTGGCCCCCACAGACGTCGCGGTGACTGCAGATGGCACTGCTGCAGTGGTGGCCGATAACGACGGCGACCGGCTGGTGGTGGTGGATTTGCAGGGTGATACGCTGCGGGTGGTAGGCGCCGGGCTGGACCGGCCGGCGGGAGTGGCTCTAGCCAGTGATGGCCAGATGGCGTACGTGGTGGAGCAGCTCAGCGGCCGGCTGGTGCAGGTGGACCTGAGCAGCGATAGCAGCACCACGGTGCTCACCGGCCTTTCTTTCCCGGTGAAGGTTATCCTGAACCCTGAAAATACTTTGGCCTACGTGGTGGAGCGGGGGAGCGAGCTGATCACCGAAGTGAACATCGATCCCAATTCTCCAGGGTTCGGCACCAGCCTCAGCCTGAACCGGGCCAAGGAGGAGCTGTAGCAGGGGGTTAACCGGTTCTTTGAGGAGGCGCACAGTGGGACCGCTGCAAGGGATGAAAGTGCTGGATCTATCCCGGGCGCTAGCTGGGCCGTACTGCACCATGCTCCTGGGAGACATGGGAGCCGATGTGCTCAAGCTGGAGCAGCCTGGTGAGGGCGACGAGTCCCGGAGCTGGGGGCCACCGTTTGTGGGCGAGGAGAGCTCGTACTTCTTGAGTGTCAACCGCAACAAGCGCAGCCTCACCTTGAACCTCAAGGATCAGCAAGGGAAAGAGATATTCCACCGGCTGGTCCATGGAGCCGATGCACTGGTGGAGAACTTCCGGGTAGGCACCATGGAGCGGCTGGGAGTGGGGTATGAGGCGCTGCAGGCGCTGAACCCCCGGCTGATCTACGCCAGCATCTCCGGCTTTGGCCGCAGCGGGCCCTATGCCCTGCGGGCAGGGTATGACCAGATTGCCCAGGGGATGTCAGGGATGATGTCCATCACTGGTCCGGATGGTGGTGAACCCACCAAGGTGGGGGTGGCCATTGGCGATATTGTGGCCGGCATGTTCGCTTTCCAGGGGATCTTGCTGGCGCTACTATACCGTGGCCGGAGTGGCCAGGGGCAATTGGTGGATGTGTCACTGCTAGACGGCCAGATTGCCCTGCTCACCTACCAGGCAGGGCGGTATCTCACTGGCGGCCAGGTGCCCCGGCCGGCGGGGAATAACCACCCGCTCATTGCCCCCTATGGCGCCTACCGGGCGGCTGATGGCTATGTGAACATCTGCTGCGGCAACGATGCCCTGTGGGAGAAGCTCTGTCACGTGCTGGGGACGGCAGAGTGGCTGGCAGACCCTCGTTTCCGTAGCAATAAGGACCGGGTGAAGTGCCGCATGGAGCTGGCGCAGCTCATTGATGAGCGGCTGGCGGCGCGCCCGGCGGCCTACTGGGCAGAACAGCTCAGCGCCGCCGGAGTGCCGGCGGGGCCGATTTACACCCTGGACCAGGTGTTCAGCGACCAGCAGGTACTGCACCGGGAGATGGTGCTCACTGTGCCCCACCCCACCGCCGGCCAGGTGCGGGTTACTGGTATTCCGGTGAAGCTCTCTGATTCCCCGGGGGCAGTGCGCCTTCCGCCACCCCTCCTGGGCCAGCACACTGACCAGGTGCTAAGCGAGCTGGGATATGCCCAGGAGCAGATTGCCCAGCTGCGCTCTGGTGGGGTGGTGTAGGGCCGAGCATTCAGTGTTCGCTGATCACTTCAGTGCAGGCCTCTGGCCTGCAGGGGCTCGGTGTACAGCCAAGATGGCTGCACCACAACTGGAGCAGCCCCCGAGAAGTGGTCGGCAGTCAGCGCTTGATTGCGCCTGGCAGGTGCTCTGGGCTATGATTTTCTTCCGCCACATGGGGGCGTGTTGAGGAGTGTGCCGTGGATGATGTCTACCTCTGTGGTGTGGGCATGACCAAGTTTGGCAAGTCTGCCCAGAGCCTAGTGGACCTGATGGTGGAGGCGGGCCGCGCTGCTTTGGTGGACGCCGGGGTCATTGGCCTGGACGCCATCTACGTGGGGGCCATGAACCCAGAAGAGTTCACCGGCGAAGGCAATCTCGCCACCCAGGTGGCAGACCGGCTGGGATATGCCCACGTGCCGGCAGCGCGGCTGGAAACTGCCTCTAGCTCTGGGGCTGCCGCCCTCTATGCGGGCTTCGCCGGTATTGCCGCCGGGCTGTGCCGCACGGTGCTGGTAGTAGGCGGGGAGAAAATGACCCATTTGCCCACTGACGAGGTGTCGGCCATTTTGGGCCGGGTGATTGACCCTAACGAGCGGCGCTACGGCGCCACCATGGTGGCGCTAGCGGCGCTGGTCACCCGGGTGTACATGCAGACCTTTGGCCTCCACCCAGCAGACTGGAGCCGGGTGGCGGTGAAGAACCACTGCCACGGGGCGCTGAACCCCCTGGCCCAGTTCCAGAAAGAGGTGACCCTGGAAGAGGCCCTGGCCAGCCGGATGATCTCCGACCCCTTGCGGCTCTACGACTGCAGCCCCATTAGTGACGGCGCGGCGGCAGTGGTGCTGAGCCGCCGCGGGCCGGTACAGATCAAAGGTATCGGCCACGGCTCTGACTACTTACCGCTCTGCGCCCGGGATAGCTTCACCTCCTTCCGGGCCACGGTCACTGCGGCACGGCGGGCCTTTCGCATGGCTGGCCTTGGGTCAGAGGAGATGCAGATAGCTGAGCTGCACGATGCCTTTGTCCCCTTCGAACTCATTACCTGCGAGGACCTGGGGTTTTTTCCCCCTGGCCAGGCCGCCCGGGCCGTAGCCGCAGGCGAGACCAGCCTGGGGGGACGACTGCCAGTGAACCCCTCCGGGGGGCTCAAGGCTCGGGGGCACCCAATTGGAGCCACGGCGCTGGCGCAGGTGTACGAGATCTATCACCAGCTCACTGGCCGTGCCGGGCCGCGCCAGGTGCCGGGAGTCCGCCGGGGACTGACCCACTCCATTGGCGGGCTGTCCAACAACAACTGGGTCCTAGTGCTGGAGGGGGTGTAGGCTGTGCCTGGGATCATAGCCTCGCGCTGTGCCGAATGCGGCCACCTGAGTGTGCCGGCGGCGCGCTACTGCCCCAACTGTGCCAGCGACATGGTGCAAGGCCAGGAGCTGCCAGCCGCCGGCCAGCTCCTGTCTTTTACCACCCTCTATTCGCCCCCATCGGGGTTCACCGCCCCTTTGCGCATTGGCATTGTCCAGGCGGAGGGCGGCGCCAGGCTCATGTGTGATGGCCTGGGAGAGGAGCAGCTCTCAGTGGGGCAGATGGTGTATCTGGAGGAGGCAGACGGCATCTACTACTTCTTCACTGAGCCGGGCCCCACTGAGCGCCAGCGCTTACTAGCCCGGCTCAGAGAGCCCAGGATCGGCCGGGCGCGGGCGCTGGCCCAGAGCTTCTTGCAGCGTTTCATGCGCCGGGGCTGAAGCGCGAACAAGCTGTTATTGTGGGCCGGTGAGAGACGGGAGAGGGCCTCACCCCAGAGGCTGTCGCCCACTTCCTGCGGGGCGAGCGAGACAGCCCCCCCACCGGCAGAACCCGCCACAGTGGGCACTGTAGCGCCTGTAGAGCGCCCCACCGGGCAGGGGGGGCACTCCCCAGCGGGGTATCAGGCCAGTTAGCGGAACCTCAGCCAGTTCCCTGCCACGGGGCGGTGGCCCAGGCGATTCGGGCACTAAGGCAGCAACAGGTCGGATAGGTTCGTTCCCCCGACAGCGAATGGTACCCCCCAGCCGCAGCGGCTAGGGGTATACTGTCCTCACAATTCGGGAGAGGAGGTTACCATGCGCAGCATACCACTACTGGCCCTTACTGGTGTTCTCGGCACACTCCTCACCGCGTGCCCCGGCCCTGGCGGGCCAGTACTGAGCTTCACCGGCACCTACATTGGCACCGTTGGCACCCGGGAAGCCGCCCAGCTCCCTGAGGCGTGGCGTGCAGTCACCACCCTGACCGCCGTCCTCACCCAGAGCGGGACGGGGGGTATCACCGGCACCCTCACGGCAACCCCGCCCGGCACGCCCGGCCCCCTGACCGCCATGGTGAGCACGCCGGGCAAGGCCACTGGCTTGTTTGACCCGCCTGGCCCAGACCCGCCCGGCACTATCAACCTCTTTCTGACAGCAGCCGACCAGGACCTAGTGATTCAGATCCCGGCGTCGGGGAACATCGCCGTCGTCTTAGAGCGACAGCCCTAGCGCAGTGCCCCCCAGCCTGCGCGAGCTGGGGGGTATACTGAACCTCACTACTCAGGACAGGAGGTCTCCACGCGCGGTCTACCACTGCTAGCACTGACTGGCGTGCTCGGCATTCTGCTTACCGCTTGTCCCGGCGGGCCACAAATCAGCTTTGACGGCGCCTACACGGGTACCTTTACCGCGCGCAGCCTGAGTGGGACCTTCGCCGTCGAGCTCACCCAAATAGACCACACCGTCACCGGGACATTCAATGAAGTCCTGCGAGGGATCGCCAATGTCACCAGCGCTACCATCAGCGCCATGGTGAGCGAACCCGGGGTGGCAAGTGGCGTCCTCACCGAGACGGTTGGTGGTCATCTCTCTGCTGCACTGACAGGGGCGGCGGAGGTGCCAGGCCCCGGGGATCCCGATGGGAGTGGCGCAGCCGCGCTGACCCTCAACCAGGGGCAGGGTGAGATCTGCTTTGAGGTCAGTGTGGCTGATATCACGTTGCCAGCTACGGCCGCTCACATCCACGCGGCGCCGGCTGGGGTGGCCGGTCCTGTTGTCGTGCCCCTTCTCCCACCCGATGCGAGTGGGGCCTCGGCCGGATGTCGCACGGCGGATCCGGCGCTCATCAAGGCGATCCGCCAAGATCCTGCTGCGTACTATGTGAATGTCCATACGGTGGACTTTCCAGCAGGCGCGGTGCGGGGACAGCTCTCGCAGAGGGACGAGCCCTTTCCCGTCGATCTCTTCCTCCTCCCCACCCGGGACCTGGTGCTGCATTTCCCCGACGAGGGCAACCGCACCTTTTTGTTCGAGCGCGTCGGGGACGTGGACTGAGGCCCCCCAGCCAGGGGCTATACTGGGCCACCTCACAGCGGTTTTTTGCCCCGTGCTTGGCCGCGGTGTACGTTTTCTCTTTTTTGCTGGACTCTGGGCATAGTGGGGGATGAAACAATGGGCCTTCTTGCCCCCTTTGCTAGCAGATTCTGAACGTTTTCCCCCGGGGAAAGCGTTCAAGAGGTGAGGCTAGGGGTGGGATCTACTTCAAAAGTTTCAGTCGTCTTAAATCATCCTCCGT
>JACQHA010000212.1 GCA_016199255.1 Deinococcus sp. | reverse complement strand
TGGCCCTGCAGCCTGCCCGCTTGGTTGGCTAGAGTTTCCCCGTGTCGCACCAAGATCAGCTTCACACCTGTCCTCCAGTGGTCTGGGGCCCAGCCCCGTTCCGGCGCAATAATATAACTTGAGTCTTATCATGTCAACTTTTCGGCAATCACCATCGGTAGGGGCACAGCATGTGTGCCCCTACTCAAGCCCCTCCAATGGCCCTAGGGCCACTGTCACCCGGGGGGTGAGAGGAAACTCCGCTAAGTAGGTGGCAAGGTCATCTAGGGTCACGGCCTCAATGGCAGCCAGCTGGTCATCAACGCTCTCGTAGCGCTGCCGGCTCAAATAGGTGTCACCCAGCATCAACAGTCGGTTGAGGGAGTTTTCTGAAGCCATCACCAGCTGGCTGGAGAGTTTGTTCTGGGCGCGGCGCAGCTCGGCAGGGGTGACACCAGCACTGATTTTCTCCAGCTCCGCCTCAACGGCGGCCAGAGCTTGAGCCGCCCGCTCTGGGTCAGTGCTGGCGTAGATCACCAGGGTCCCGGCGCCTTCAAAGGTCTCGCGGCTAGCCAGCACCGAGTCTGCCAAGCCAGTCTGCTCCACTGCCCAGTACAGCCGGGAGCCGGTGGCATCGCCCAGGATGGTGCCAAAAAGCCCGGCGGCGTACCGTTTGGGGTGCCGGTCATCGGCGCTCAGGCAGGCAATGGCCAGGTGCTCCCGGGTCAAAGTGGGCCGGTGCAGCACTGCCAGGTCAGCGTGGGGCTGGGGGGGCGCCGCCTGGCGCGGGGTGTCGCCTGGCGCCCAATGGCTGCACAGCGTCTCCGCCTGGTCCACTACCTCGGGCCACTGGAAGCGCCCGGCCACGGCTAGAAGCATGTTGCCCGGCTGGTAGCGCTGGCGGTGGTAGGCGGCCATCTGCTCCGCAGTCAGGGCCCTGATGGACGGCGCACTGCCTAGCACGTCGTTGGCCAAAGGGTGGCCGGCAAATAAGCGCTCCATAGCCTGGTGGTACACCAAATAGGAGGGATTATCCTGCGCCCGGGCAATCTCTTCTAGCACCACTTCCTTCTCCAGGGCGAACTCCTCCTGGCTCAAGGTGGGGCGCATCATGTCCGAGAGCAGGTCTAAAATGCGCGGCAGGTACTCTGCCGGGGCGGCACCATAGAACACCGTGCGCTCCTCAGAGGTATAAGCGTTATTCTCGGCGCCGATCTCGTCAAATTCCCGGTTCACGTCCCAGGCGCTGCGCCGTTGGGTGCCCTTAAAGGCCATGTGCTCCAAAAAGTGCGAGACGCCAGCCAGCACCGGGGATTCGTCCCGGGCGCCGGCGCGCACCAAGAAACCGGCGGCAGCGCTGTGCACAAAGGGCATCTCCTCGCCGATTAACATCAGGCCATTGGCCAACTGGTGCTGGTGAAATAGCTCTGCCATAGTCAGTTCTCAGGCCACCCTAAGGGTTCGCGTCCCAGCACCGTCACGGTAAAGGGGCCGGGCGGGTGCTGGCCAAAATACTGGCTGATGTGCTGGGGCTCTACTGCTGCTACGTGCTCCAGCACCTCTTCAGGGGGCACGCAGCGCCCCCGGTAGAAAACGTCGGCAGCCAGGTTCCGGCATCTAGCCCCGGCGCTCTCAGCCTGCATCACTAAAGCGCTCTTCACCCCGGCCCGGGCCCGCTCCAGCTCGTCGGGGCGAACTCCCTCGCTCAGCTTCTGCAACTCTGTTAATAGCACCTGGAGTGTCTCCTGGGCTTTCTCGGTGGTAGTGCCGGCGTAGCTATAGATCATGGCAGCGTCGTGCAGCGCCCGGTGGCTAGCGAAGACGGTGTACACCAGCCCGCGCCTTTCCCGCACCTCGGTAAACAGCCGCCCGCTGGTGCCAGAAAGTACGCTTATGGCCAATTGCACCACATAGTAGTTGGGGTCGCGGTGCACCAGGCTGGGGAAAGCCACGCCAATGTGGGTCTGCTCTGTGTCCTTGGGCACGTGGGTGAGCCTGGTCTGGGCCGGGGGTGGCTGAGGCGCTAGGGGCTTTTGGCCCCCAGCCTCCCACTGGCCAAAGGCATCTTGCACCAGGCTGCTGATCCGGTCCAGGTCAATGTCTCCGGCTACGGCCAGAATGGCCCGGCTGGGGCGGTAGTGGGCGTGGTGGTGCGCTAAAAGCGCCTCCCGGTCCAGCTGGGCCACGGTCTGGGGCGTTCCCAGGTGGATGCGCCCCAGCACCGGCCCATAGTAGTGGGCCTGGAGTAGCGCCGCCAGCTTCTGCGCCGGCTCGTCCTCCAGGTGCTGGATTTCTTGCAGCGCCAAAGTGCGCGCCACTTCCAGCTCGGCGGCAGGCAGGCTGGGCCTCGTAATGAGCGCGGCGAAGAGAGGCAGCACCTGGGGCAGCTCCCGGCCCAGCATGACCAAATCGAAGCGGGTAGCCTCGGTGCCGGCCTGGGCGCCCCAGCTCACCCCGTGGAAATCCAGATGGTCCACAATGTCCCGGGCGCTATTTTGGCCTGTGCCCTTGAACACCATGTCTGCCAGCAGATTAGAAACTCCCTGCTGCGCTTCTGGCTCCTGGGCCACTCCTACTTCGAGGAGCAGCGTCACTGCCGTGCTGCGCACGCTGGGGATGCGCTCCGCTACCAGCCGGAGGTGATTAGGCAAGGTGATGAGGAGGCGCGGCTCGGTGGGGGAAGAGGGCATGGCCATAAGGATACCTCACACTGGCCAGATAAATTCCTCTGGCCGGGGGCCACCCAAGAGCCGGTGGCGCAGCGCCTGCACACAGCGCTGGGCAGCGTGGCCGTCGCCATAAGGGTTGGGGGCGCTGGCCATGCGCTGGTAGTGCTCCGCATCAGTGAGCAGCCGGTGCACTGCGCTGGTAATGCGCTCTGGGTCGGTACCCACCAGCTCCAGGGTGCCGGCGATGACGCCTTCAGGGCGCTCGGTGACCTGGCGCAGCACCAGCACCGGCCTGTGCAGCGCCGGGGCCTCTTCCTGGATGCCCCCGGAGTCAGTGAGCAACAAGAAGCTGGCCTGCATCAGCGCCACCATGGGGGCATACTCCAGGGGGTCGATCAGGTGCACATTGGGCTCATGTTGCAGCGCCGGGAGCACCATCTCCCGCACTGCTGGGTTCAGGTGCACCGGGTACACCACCGACACGTCGCGGTGGGTACGGACTATGTGGCGCACGGCGTGGCAGATGTCTGAAAGGTGCTCCCAGTTCTCCCGGCGGTGAGCGGTGAGGGCAATAATGCGCCGCTTTTGGCGCTGCAGCTCCGCTACTAGGGGAGTGGAATACTGCGCCGCGCGCTGGGCAATAGAGAGCAACGCGTCTACTACCGTGTTGCCGGTGACAAAGATGGTGGCTGGATCAATACCTTCGCGCAGCAAGTTGGCCCGGGCATGGGTGGTAGGGGAGAGGTGCAGCTCCGCCAGCTGGCTGGTCAGGCGGCGCATCAGCTCTTCGGGAAAGGGCTGGCGCCGCTGTCCGGTGCGCAGCCCCGCCTCCACGTGGCCCACTGGGACGCCGGCGTAGTAGCCGGCCAGCGCCGCCGCTAGTGTGGTCTGGGTGTCGCCCTGCACCAAAAGAAAGTCAAATGGCTCTGCTTGGAGCACCGCCGCTACCCCGGTGAGGGCCCGGGCGGTGGTATCAGCTAGGGGCTGCCGGTCCACCATAATCGCCAGGTCATAGTCGGGCTGAATGGCAAACACCTGGAGCATCTGGTCCAGCATCTCCCGGTGCTGGCCGGTGACCAGCACCGCTGGCTGGAAGTCAGGAGACTGCTTGAGGCTCCAGTACACCGGCGCCAGTTTCACCGCCTCAGGCCTGGTGCCAAAGCACAAAAGGATCTTCACGGCGCCTCCACTGGCGGCTGGAAGCCAGCCCTGGTAACAAGCGCCAGGGCAGTGAGCCCCACAGCGCACACTAGCGCCAGTGCCACCACCGCCACCGCTGCTCTAGGCGCCCAGCCGTCCTCCCGGGTGCGGGCCAAGTACGTGGCGCCCAAGAAGAACACCAGCGTGGACATGACCGCCGCAATCTGTAAAAGCGGCAGGCCATCCACAATCAGGGCCACGGTGCCCAGAGCCAGCCCCACTGACCACAAGACGAACACCGTGCGGCGCTGTCCCCAGCCCCGGGCAATCAGCCGGTGGTGGAAGTGGTCGCGGCCGGCCTTGGCAGGGCTCATGCGCCGCAGCACCCGCCGGAAGGTGACGGTGGTAATGTCCATAATCGGCAGCCCCAGGACCAGCACTGGGATGATCAGGCCAATGACCGTGGCTTGCTTCAGGGTGCCCAAGATAGATACTGCAGCCAGAACGAAGCCCAGCAAGGTGGAGCCATTATCTCCCATGAAAATCCGCGCCGGGAAGGCGTTGTGCCGCAAAAACCCCAGCGCCGCCCCAGCCAGGCAGAGGAGAATAATGATCTCCGCTTCGCGCGAGCCCAGGTGCCAGGCCACCGCCGAGAGCACCCCGGCAGCAATAAAGGTGATCCCGGAAGCCAGGCCGTCCAGCCCATCCACATAGTTCAGGGCGTTGGTGACTCCCATGAGCCAGAGCAGTGTCACCAGCACTTGTAGGTATGGCCGCTCCAGGGCCAGAGGCAGCACGCCGCCAGGGTTAATGAAAGGGATCTCAATGCTCGGCACGGCCACAATCACGATCAGCGCCGCCAGCGCCTGGACTATGAGCCTCGGCCCAGGTGGCAGGTCTAAAATGTCGTCCAGCAGGCCGGTGAGGGTCATGATGATCCCCCCCAGCACTGTGGCCAGAATCACCGAGCGGTTGCGGGAGCCATCCTGCCACCAGCCCAGCTTGTCCCCCCAGAGCGCCGTTACCAGTAGCACCGCCAGCAAGAACCCCAGGAAAATGGCAATGCCGCCCAAGTTGGGCACCGGCTCCCGGTTCTGCCGCCGCTCGTTGGGGCGGTCCACAGCTCCTACCCGCAGGGCAAACTTGCGCACCGTGGGCGCCACCAGGATGACCGCCGTCATGGCCACCAAGAACCCCAGGGTGGCAGCCAGCGCTAGCTCCCAGGAGGTCACAGGCAACCTCTGGGGGCAGGGGGTAGGTGTCTGCTCATTCCCTCACCTCAGCGCCTACGGCTACGCGCTGCCCTTACTTGGTGCCGTACATCCGGTCTCCAGCGTCTCCTAGCCCTGGCAGAATATAGCCGTGGTCATTCAGGCGCTGGTCTAGCGCCGCCAGCACGATGCGCACGTCAGGGTGGGCGCTCTCCACCACCTTCAGGCCTTCAGGGGCAGCAATAATAGCTGCCGCCGTAATCTGCCGCGCTCCCTTTTTCTTGAGGATGTCAATGCCGCGCACCGTAGAACCGCCGGTGGCCAGCATGGGGTCCAAAAGGAAAGTGCGCCGCTCGGCAATATCTGGCGGCAGCTTGGCGTAATACTCCACGGGTTTGAGCGTGGCCGGGTCGCGGTAGATGCCAATGTGCCCCACCCGGGCAGTGGGGATGAGGCGCAAGATGCCCTCCACCATCACCAGCCCAGAGCGCAGGATGGCCACCAGCGCCACGTCTTTCTGGGGCAAGATCTCGCCGGTGGTTTCCATGAGCGGGGTGCGTACCCTGGTTTTTTCCAGCATCAGGTCCCTGGTGGCTTCATAAGCCAAGAGCATGGAGATCTCGCCGCACAGCTCCCGGAACTCCCGGCAGCCAGTGCGCTCGTCGCGCAGTAAGGTCAGCTTGTGACGGATCAGCGGGTGATCGGACACTGATACAGTCATGTTCCTCCCCCTTTCCCGGCCTGGAGGCACCTGCTCCCTGCCTAGTAGCTGCGGTGCAGCGCGGCCCAGGCCCACTGCAGCTTGCGCTGCAGTTCTGCCAGGTTGTGCGGCTGGCGGTTTTTGAGCCACACCACATCGCGCAGGTAGGTGTAGGGCAGGTAGAAGCTCAGGCGCCTGGCCACATCGCGGCCGTAGGCGGCCAGGATACGCTCGAAATGACGCTCTGGGTCGCTGGTGCGATCCAGGCCTCCGGTCTTGAGCAGCGCCAGCTCCTGGGCTGGGTCACCGTAACCGGCCTTGAGCCAGTCTACCAGCATGGACTCGGTCTGGTTGACGAGCACGTTGTCCCCCCAGGTGTCGTTGTGCAAAAAGGAGCTGGTGGTGGCCAGGTGGTTACCAAATCTAGCCTGGACCTGCTGCCACACTGCCAGCGCCTCGGGGTCTAGAGCCACTACCGCGTAGTGTCTTTCCAAGTTGCGCCGCACCGCTTCAATATTCACCAGGCCGCCGTGCCGCTGGTGCATGCGCTGCAAGAAACCCAGCAGGTGGCTGAAAGCGACGTCAGTCAGCGGCTCCTCGCCCAGCGGCCGGCCGGGGAAGTAGCGGGTCACCAAAAGATCGCGTCCCGTGGGGTTCTGGCTGCCGTCTCTATGAAGCAACACCCGCTCTCCCAGGCCGGCAGTGGCCATGTGCTCCGCCTCCAGGCGGTGGTAGAGCAGGCCGCTGTGCTCCGGGCGGTAGAGCTTGGCCACTGCTGGCTGGGGCAGGCGATAGAGATAGGTACGGGAATGGTAACCACCAGCCAGGGGCTCTAAAGTAGCTGGCCCCAGCAAAGCGGCGAGGAAACCCTGGAGCACTTCCAGCTCTGGTTTCCCCGTTCCGGTCATCGCCGGCGATTATACCAGGGCGGCTTACCGGCTGGGGGCTTCAGCCTGGAAGGGGATGGCCAAATGGAAGGTGGTGCCTTTGCCCAGCTCCGAGTCTACACCGAGCTTCCCCTGGTGGGCCAACGCGGCCAGCCGGCAGAAGTGCAGCCCCAGGCCGGTCTTGATCTTGCCGTTCGATAACGTGACGAACCGCTCGAAGATCTTCTCCCGGTCCTCAGGAGGAATGCCCGGGCCGTTGTCGGCCACGGCCAAAACGGCCCAGCGGTCATGGTCGCCGCCTTTATACAGCGCCACCTTAATCTGGCTGCCCCGGGGCGTGTGCTTGCGAGCGTTAGCAATCAGGTTCTGCACCATGCGCCTAAGGATTTCTGGATCGGCATACACCAGCGGGAAGTGTTCTGGCAAGAGCGCCTCCAGCCGTTGGCCCTTGCGCCGGCAGAGGTCTTCTTGCTGCACCAGCACTTGCTTGACAATCTCGTCAAAGCGGCAGGGTTCCAGGTTCAGCTTGAACTCGCCGGCCTCCAGCTTGTTCACGTCCAAGAGGCTATGAATCATGCCCAGCGCTTTGTCGCAGGACTCGTAAGCGTTCTCCAGAAATTTTCTCTGTCCGACTGTCAGCTCGCCTAAATTGGGATCGTCAATGACAGTGCGCAGCGAGCCCTGCAGCACTCCAATGGGGTTTTTCATGTCGTGGACCACGTAGTGCACCAGGGCCTTGACCTCGGCGCTTTTTTTCAGCACGTCCTCCTCGGCCTTGGCTTCGGCGGTGACGTCGCGCATGGTGTAGAGCACGGCGTGGTGGCTTTTCAGCTGGCTCTGCCCTACCAGCAGCGCTGCGGTGCTGCCGTCAGACCGGCTCAGATGGGTGACCTGGGGCCGGCTGGACGCGGTTAGCTGCGGCAGCAGTTCCTCCAGGCGCTTGCGGCGCAGGGCGCGCACCGGCTGGCCCAAGAGACGGGCCGCCGCCGGGTTGGCGTCGAGCACAGTGCCGCTGGGGGCAGCTACCACCATGGCGTCTGGGGTCAGCTCAAACAGCTCGGCCCGGTCCAAAGGGGTGCGCCGGGGAGCGGCCAGCTCCCACACAATAGCGGCCTGCAGCCAGGCAGTGGCGGCCAGGAAGCCATAAACGACATGGCGGAACACCATGGCCACCACCAGGGCCAGCAACGGGGTGACAGCAAACACCAGGGCCCAGTAAGCCCCCCGCCGGCT
>JACQHA010000211.1 GCA_016199255.1 Deinococcus sp. | reverse complement strand
GGCTGGCGTCGGCAGGGGACATGAACTTCACCTGCCCTGGATCAAGGGCCGGGATACCATCTGGAGGCGGGCCGCCGGAGCGGAAGGCGCTGGTTGGGGCGGCGCTGCGGGCGGTGTCGGTCTGGAGCCGGAACCCAGTGGCCCGCCCGAGGCCGACGAGGGTCGCCACCTGCAGCGTCTCCACTCTGTGCGCTGCCGACACCTGCGGCGTTCCCTGAGGTACCGTTCGCCCCTGGATGTTGCCTGGCCGCGCACAGCCGGCCAGCACTGACATGGCGACGAACACCATAAACACATGGGTCATACGGGTCATCATACTTAGCACTATACGTGGCATCGCCGCCAGACACAGTTAAGCAGTTGACAAGCGGCTGCGCGAGACGTTTCCTGGCGCTCTCTGGTTGTTCTTGAGTGTACAATAGGGACCAGTGTTCTGAGTCATGCCGCTGCCCCTGATTGTCAGACTTGACCTCGCTGGCCCGGTCATCCTGGGCCGTGAGCGGTCTCGGCCCAGGGACAGGGACACTGGCTTTCAGAATGTAGGCCTGCCCCCAGTGGAGTCGAGCGTGGGTAGGCTCCGGGCAGTACCAGCTGTCGCTCCTGGGAAGGGCTCACTGGGAGTGCGCTCCATCTTTGCCCTGGCCCCTCCTGGTGCCGACCCGCGGGTGGCAGGCTACGCCACTTTGGATGGGGCCGGTTTCAGCGTCGCCTGCGGGAGGCCGTAGATCCCACCCACGACGGCCCCGTAGATCAGGTGACCGATCAGGCTGCCGAGGGCCATCACCACGGATCCCGAGAACACGGGCATCCCCATCATAGGGATCACGATCAGTTGCGCCAGCAGCCAGGGGGCCAGGCCATAGAGGGCCCCCCGCAGCCACGGCACACCAGGCAGCCGGGCGGACACGGCGGCATAGATGAGGGCCAAGACCACCCCAATCATGAAGTGCCCGATCCAGCCCAGGACCAGACTCCCGCCCATGGCTCCGGCCAGCATGTCTGCCGGATTCATCTTCGGGATCCCCATCACTGGGGCGATCCACACCCCGACAATGGTCATGACCACTGTCGCGACCAGTCCGGCGATCACAGCTTTTCCCCAGTCGATATTCACCATCGTTCCCTCCTCGCCTCCATGGTACATGACACTCGGCATTAGAAGGTCAGAATGTGGTACCCACCAGCCAGTAGCTTTCTAAAGCTGGGGTGTCCTTCGTACTCGGAGAGGAGCGGCACCTGGCACGCCTGCGTGCGCTCTGTCACCCCGAAGGCAGCAGCGCAGAAGGCACACACCCCGGCGACCTTGTCCTGTACCGCCGTAAAGAAGGTGTGTGCCTTGTGCTCGGGGTCGGAGAGTTCGGCGACCCACTTCGTCCCGGCGCCGTCGAAGATGAGCTGGACCTCATCCCGCGCCTCCTTGAATTCCTTGACCGCTTCGAGGGCGTTGACCACCCGCCCCAGCGCCTCATGGGTGTCGGTGTCTGCCAAAACGACAATTGCGACTTTACTCTGTGCCATTGGGTCCTCCATGCTTCATCGTTAGGAGCGTCCACCCGACGTGGTCGGGGTCGTTCCCAACGGGCTAGAACTCTGGGGGGTCTGGTGGTGGTCCTCCAGCCGGCCCCAGAACTCCTCGCCCCGGGCCAGCTCATCAGGATGGACCGTGGGGAGCTGCTTCCGGCGTACGTAGTCAGCCGCACGGTTGTAGGTGATGGTCAGGAGCCAGCTGGGGAACTGGCCCTTCTGGGGATTGAAGTTCTTGGCCCAGCGCCACACTAAGACGAACACATCCTGCACTACCTCCTCGGTGGTGGCCGGGTCTCGGAGGATCTTCCGGGCGAAGCTATGCACCAGCCGGGCGTAGCGCGCATAGAGGTCCTCAAGCGCAGCCTGCTTCCCCTGGGCCATGTCCCGTACGAGAACGACATCGGGCACGTCCCAGTTCTGGTGGGATCCCCCTCTCGTCTTGCGCTGTCTCAGGCTCACCGTCTCTGGCACAGGTTCCTCCCCGGGAGGGAACTTGGGGACGATGTCTCAGGCCCTAGCAGCGTCGTGATGAAGAGGCCAGTGACGGGCTCGCTGCTCCTGAACTGCCCGGCGAACGCGATCTGGTGGCCATCTGGCGCCCAGGCGGGCATCCAGTTGATGCCCTGCCCGTCGCTGAGGCGGGTCGTGGTCATGGTGGTGAGGTCAAGCAGATAGATATCCCAGCTGCTGCGGAAGGCCTGGAAGGCAATGACATCCCCGCGAGGGGACCACACCGGGTACTGATCGTCACCGGGATCGTCGGTCAGGCGGATCGGCTGCGCGGGCTGGGCGAGGTTCAGAAGGTACAGATCATACTGGCCCTCAGGGTTGGCGTGATACACCACGCACTGGCCATCGGGGCTGACGCTGGCACTGCCGTGGGAGCCAGGACCCTGGGTGACTTGGGTCACTGTGCCTGTCGTGAGGTCCAGCGCGTAGAGGTCCCAGTTGCCGTTGGCATCAGATTGGAACAGGAGCTGCGAGCCATCGGGTGCCCAGACGGCGCCGCCTTCAGTGACGCCAGGCTGGTCTAACACCGTGGTGATGGCCAGCGTCACCAGGTCCACGGCATACAGGCCCCAATCGCTGTTGTGGAACGAGTGATAGACGATCTGCTTGCCGTCCGGCGACCAGGC
>JACQHA010000221.1 GCA_016199255.1 Deinococcus sp. | reverse complement strand
TGCGCGAGGCGCTGGACCTGAAAGGTGTGCCAGTGAGAATCCAGTGGCGGGGAAAGGGAGGAGAGCGTGACCAGCCCTAAGCTGCAGACGACCGTTGATGTAGCCAGCATGGCGGAGCGCGCTAGAAGCGCCGGCCGGTCGCTGGCTAGGGCCGACCGCAACGCCCTTTTACTAGCCATGGGCCGGCAGCTGAAGGCCCACCAGGCCGAGATCCTTGCGGCTAATGCCGAAGACCTAGCCAGCGCCACTGGCACGGTGGCCGCGGCGCTTTTGGACCGGCTGATGCTCAATGAAAAGCGCCTGGACGCTATCATCACTGGCCTGCACCAGGTGGCAGCGCTGCCTGATCCCTTAGGCGAGGTGCTAGAGGGCCGCACCCTGAGTAATGGGTTACTGCTGCAGAAAGTGCGGGTGCCACTAGGGGTAATTGGGGTAGTGTATGAATCGCGGCCCAATGTAACTGTGGACGTGGCCGCCCTGTGCCTCAAAGCCGGCAGCGCTGTGCTCCTTAGGGGCAGCGCCACGGCGCTGCACTCCAACCGCGCCCTGATCCAGGCCATCAGGGTAGCGTTAGCGGAACAGGGGCTGGACCCGGACTGCGTGCAACTGGTGGATGACCCAGACCGCGCAAGCGTCACCGCCCTGCTGGGCCTAAGGGGCAAATTGGACCTGATTATCCCTCGAGGCGGTTCTGGACTCATTAACCATGTGGTGGAGAACTCGCTGGTGCCAGTGGTGGAAACTGGCATCGGCAACTGCCACGTGTACCTGGACGACTCGGCTGACCCCCAGATGGCGTCGGACATTGTGTTCAACGCCAAAGTGCAGCGCCCATCAGTGTGCAATGCCGCTGAGAAGCTCTTGATTCACCAGGCCATTGCCCCAGCGCTCTTACCCAGTATCTGCACCCGGCTGGCCCAGGCTAAGGTGGAGATCAGGGGCTGCGAGCGCACCCGTGCCCTCTACCCTACCGCCAAGCCCGCTGCGACCAGCGACTGGGACATGGAGTATCTGGACTTGATCATCGGGGTGCGGGTGGTAGATTCTTTGGAGGACGCTATTGGCCACATTAACCGCCACGGCAGCCAGCACTCCGAGGCCATTGTGACCCAGAACTATGCCCATGCCGAGAAGTTCCTGGCCGAGGTAGACGCGGCGGCAGTGTACGTCAACGCTTCCACCCGGTTCACCGATGGCTTCGAGTTTGGCCTGGGGGCCGAAGTAGGTATCTCCACCCAGAAACTGCATGCTCGAGGCCCCATGGGCCTGCGCGACCTGACCACCACCAAGTATTTAGTGCGGGGCTCAGGGCAGATCAGGCAATGACTATCGCCATTGTCACCGACTCTACCAGCGACCTGAGCGCCCAGCGCCGGGCAGAACTGCAGGTGGAGGCAGTGCCGCTCTATGTGCTGTTTAAGGGCCAGACCTTTCGCGATGGGCTGGACATGACCACCCAGGACTTGTTCCAGGGAGTGGCCCAGGGAGCACCCCTGCCCTCCACTAGCCAGCCTTCGCCGGCTGATTTCCAGGTGGTGTACCAGCGGCTACTGGAAACGCACCAGCAGATTATCTCCCTGCATCTCTCTGCTGGAGTGTCGGGCACCTTTAACTCTGCCGCCCAGGCAGCGCGGCTCATGGCACCTGCCCAGGTCCACGTGGTGGACAGCCAGCTGGTGTCCGGCGGCCTGGGCATGATGGTGGAAGAGGCCTGCCGGCTGCGCGATGCTGGCGCTAGCGTCCCAGACATTCTCCAGGCGGTGGATCACATCCGCCGCGACTACCTGCTACTTTTTTCGGTGGGAGGGCTGGAGTACCTGCACAAGAATGGCCGGATTGGCGGCGCCCAGGCTTTTCTGGGTAGTATTCTCAACGTTCGCCCGGTGCTGGCTCTCCGGGGCGGCAAAGTAGACGCCTACGCCCGGGTACGCGGTGCAAAAAAAGCAGCACGGGTCATGGTAGAGGCGCTTGCTGCCTACGCCACCAGCCCCATTAACCTGGGGATGATCGAGGCTAACGGCGAAGCTGCCGCCGAAGAGCTGGCCCAGGCTATTGAGCAGGCCCAGATCCCGGTGGTGCGCCGCCAGCTGTTCCAGATCGGCCCAGTGGTGGCCAGCCACGCTGGGCCGGGAGCCTACGGTTTTTTCGCCTACAAAGCTCTAGAATGAACGTTGCCGAGTTCGCCACGAAGCTCATCGGCCCGCTGCGGCGGGAACTGGCTACTGGCTGCGAGAATCAGGCGGTGATTGGTGGGCTCTTTCCCCTGGTGGAGAACCTGGTGACGCGCACTTTCCCCAGGCCAGACGCGGTACTGGAAGTGTTCCGCGATTATCAATCGCTGGACCCCAGCACCCGCCGGCAGCGCATTGAACAGGTGCTGCGCATTTTAGAGGCGGCACCGTCCCAGGCACCACCAGCGCGCCACCGGCCGCCCAAGACTACGCCGCCCCCAGCACCACCCAGAGCGGAGCAGCTACTGGACGCCCCGGTGAGCGCCATAGACCCTGGCCGGGGTGGCACCAAGAAGCTCGAGCGCCTGGGCATCAATACTGTGCGCGACCTGGTCTACTATTTCCCCCGCCGCCACCAGGACCGGCGCACCTTGCCTAGCTTTGACATGCTGCAGAACGAGCAACTGGCCACGGTCCAGGGGCGGGTGGAGTATAGTAAAGTGATCTCCGCCAAGCGCAGCAAGCTCACGGTGCTCAAGGTGCGGCTCAAAGACTCCCGGGGCCGGGCCATAACCGCCAACTGGTACAACCAGCAGTGGCTCAGCAAGCTGCTTTACCCGGGAGTGAAGGTGGTGGTGACTGGCAAGGTACGCCAGGTGGGCAAAAGCAAAGAGCTGGCGGTGCAGGACTTCGAGATCGGCGAGGCCGACAACTCCCTGAACACCGGCCGCATTGTGAGCATCTACCCTTCCACTGAAGGAGTGGGACAGCCCTTCCTGCGCTGCGCCGTGGACGCCGCGCTGCGCGCCTTGCCGCCGTTCCCAGAATATTTGAGCGAGAGCATCCGCCAGGAGCAGCACCTCATCCCCTTGGACCAGGCCATCAGGCAGATCCACCTGCCGCCAGATGAGACCGCGCTAGAGCAGGCCATCTACCGGCTCACCTTTGACGAGTTTCTATTCCTGGAGCTACGGGTGCTACTCAATGCCGGCCAGTGGAACGCCGCCGGCATCCAGTTCCAGGTGAGCGAGACGGACATAAAGCAGTTCAAGTCCACCTTGCCCTTTGCCTTTACCAACGCTCAGGAGCGCGCTGCCAGAGCGATCCTGGCCGACATGGCCAAGCCCCGCCAGATGGCCCGGTTGCTCCAGGGCGATGTGGGCAGCGGCAAGACGGCGGTGGCGGCACTGGCCGTGTACGTAGCAGTGCGCAATGGCTACCAGGTGGGGCTGATGGCCCCTACCGAGATCCTGGCACGGCAGCACTATGCCAACTTGATCAGCTACCTCTATCCCCTGGGCGTCACCACCGAGCTGCTAGTCGGCTCTCTCAGCGAAGGATCGAAAGAAGAGGCCAGAGCCCGCTTAGCCTCTGGCCAGGTGCAGGTGGTGGTAGGAACCCACGCCCTGATCCAGGAAGGGGTGAGCTTCCCCAAGCTGGGGCTGGCAGTGATTGACGAGGAGCACCGCTTCGG
>JACQHA010000209.1 GCA_016199255.1 Deinococcus sp. | reverse complement strand
CGACCCACCGGGTCGCCCCTACACCAGGAGGCCATAGACCGGGCCTGAGGAAGTTGCGCCCGGTGCGTCCAGACCACATACTAGAGCCTATGGATTATCAAGGCCGTGCGCGACGGGTGCAAGAGCTGGTACGCCAGCGCCAACTTGATGGGCTCTGGGTAAGCCGCCCGGAGAATGTGCGCTACCTGTCTGGCTTTACCGCTCCGGCTGATGGGCGAGTGCTGGTGACCATGGACCGGGCCAGGCTTTTCACTGATGCCCGCTACACCGTGCAAGCGCAGCAGGAAGTGACCATCGAGACCATCATCTGGGGTGGGGACGAACGCCTCCTGGCAGTGGCCGAGGTGCTGCCGCGGCCCTGGCGCCTGGGCTGCGAAGCGGACGCGATCACCGTAGCTGACAAGGCCCACTGGGAGCGGGTCACTGGGCTGGCCCTGTGGCCCCAGGAGCCGCTGATAGAAGAGCTGCGCCTGGTCAAGGAGCCTAGCGAGATCGAGCTCATCAGCCGCGCCGCCCAGGTCACGGACCAGGCCCTCTACCGCTTGCTTGAGAAGGCTGAGCCGGGCAGGAGGGAGCGAGAGCTGGCTCTGGAGCTGGAGTGGACCATGCGCCAGCAGGGGGCCCAGGGAGCGGCGTTCCAGATTATTGTGGCCTCGGGCGAACGGGGCGCCATGCCCCACGGTGTGGCTTCAGCGCGCCAGATCCAGCGGGACGAACTGGTGACCTTCGACCTGGGGGCTATTGTCCAAGGGTATCATTCCGATCTTACCCGCACCTACGCCTTTGGCCAGCCGTCCAGGCACTTGGCTGAAGTATTCGACATTGTGCGAGAGGCACAGCAGGCTGGCGTACAGGCGGTGCGCCCTGGGGCCACCGGAGCCGAGATCGACGCCGTCTGCCGCTCGATGATTGAGCGGGCCGGGTATGGGGAATACTTCGCCCACAGCACTGGCCACGGCGTCGGACTGGCCATCCACGAAGCCCCCCGATTAGGGCGGAAGTCCCCGGCTGTGCTGCAGCCTGGCATGGTGATCACCGTAGAGCCGGGGATCTACCTGCCAGGCGAAGGGGGGGTGCGGATCGAGGATCTGCTCTTGGTCACTGAGCACGGTGCCCAGGTCCTCAGCCACAGCCCCAGAGGGCTCTACCCCCAGGAGCAGCCATGATCCAGCTTGACCGCGAGGAAGAGGCCCGGCTGCGCCAGATCTTTAGAGAACTGTACCAGCGCGAGGGCAGTTATGGCCTGGAGCAGCATCGCCGCCTCCTCCAGGAGCTCTACAACCAGGCAAGAGAGGAAAACCGGGATATCCCGCTCATGGACCAGCTCCAGGGTGAGCTAGAGATACTCGATGAGGAGATGACCTGCCTCGTGGGGCAGCCGCTCAAGCGCTGAGCCGGCGCTCCGCGGCCTGGGCCCCGGCCAGGTCGTCAACATCCATGCCTACCTCAGCATAGGGGCTTTCCAGCGCCCGGGCCGTCACCCCCAGTATCTGGGAGGCGCGGCGCTCCAAGGCGGCGAGCTCGAGCCAGCCCAGCACTAAGCCGAACACCAGGTCCCAGCCCGCAATGCGGGCAATGGCCAGGGGGCTCTTGCGAGCTTCCACCACCCGCCGGATCAAGGGAAGGTGGGCCAGCACTGGCTCTGGCTCTATGGCAAACAAGTTGCCGCCAGTGAAGGTGCCGTCACGCAAGCGTACATAGGTGCGTCTGGCCCCTGGGAACTGCCCTTCGCAGGTCTCCCGGCGCACAATGGCATAGACAATGGCCGCTTGAGGGAGCCGCTCCACAAAGTCGCGTACTGCCGCCGCAGTCAGGAAAGGTACGTCAGCGGTACACACCAGGCAAGGACCAGACACTGCTTTCAGGCCGGCCAAGAGGGTATCGAGGGGGGTTCCCCGCTCCGGCACTGGCAAGCAAGCACTCACCAGGGGCTGGAAAGCGTCGGCCACTGGACCCAGGTAGAACACTTCTCCTACCGCGCCCGAGTGCTTGAGGGCCGCCAGCACATAACTGGCCATAGGCCGGCCGGCCAGGGGCACCAGGCCCTTGGCCGGAACACCATAGTGCTGGAGCAAAGGATCGGCTGGATTCCCTCCGCCCAGGACCAGCACCGGGCGCACTAGATTCAGCTCCCGCCCCCTGCCTCAGCCGGGGCGGCCACCAGCTCCAGTTGGGCCACCTCCGCCAGCTCCACAAAGCGGCCAATGGCCCGGTAGCGGGCCCGGCGGGTGCTGACTAGTTCCTCTGGGGTCTTCTTGCCCAGCGCTTTCAAATGCCTCGCCAGGGCCTTGCCCAGGGTCTTGGCGGTGAGATCCGGGTCCTGGTGAGCACCACCGAGAGGCTCCGGGACAATTTCATCAACGATGCCCAGGTTCACGAGGTCAGTGGCCGTCATCTTCAGGGCTTCCGCCGCCT
>JACQHA010000207.1 GCA_016199255.1 Deinococcus sp. | reverse complement strand
CGGTGCTGGAGTGGGATGAGAAGGAGCTGGTCCTACCCCTGGCGCTGCTGCCGGCAGTGGCCGAGGGAGATGTGGTCTGGTTCTACGTGGAGGTGGATCGCGAGGCTACCCTGCAGCGGCGCCAGGCATCTGCCCAGCGTCGCCGCCAGCTGGTGCGTGACGCAGAAAGTGATGGGGAGCTGTAGGCGGCTACTCCACTGGGACCTGTACCGGCTCTGCTGGTGGAGTTTGCGGCTGGTAGCGCTCCCGGGCAGTTTTAGCCGTGGCCTGGACGCTGCGGTAGGCCGTCGCGGCTGTCAGCACTGGTGCCAGTAAGGGCGCCAGCCGGGCCAGCTCCCGGCCCAGGAGCGGCCGGAGCAGCCGGGGGAAGAGCCCCGGGCCAAGTAAGCCAGAGCCAGCCGCCACTGCACCCACCGTCAGGCCCTCCAAGACATGTTGGGCGCTGCGTTCCACGTCCACTGCCGTGGGCTTTTGGCCATAGAGTATGGCCAGCTCCATCTCCAAAGCGGTAAGCAGCCTGGCCTGCAAATAAAGCTCTATGGGCAGTGATGCCAGGGCAAGAGCCGTGCCGATGCCGGGAAGCAGCGCCGGCAACGTAGCGGCAGTGCCAAAGGCCGTCGCCTGGAAGCTGTACCAGCCAGTGATCGCCTCCGCTAGCTGGTCATTACTGGCACCAGGGCGCTGGTCGCGCAGCGACTGCACCCGGAGCTGGAGCTGGACCGGGTCTAAATCGCGGGCGATGCGCTCCGCCACAGTATGGAGCAGATCTTTAGCTTCGCTCACAAAATCCTCCTGGCTCTCTCTATGGGTTGGGCAGCTGCCGAGTTCCCGTTATAATGAACTTGCTGTGAAGTTGCTCATTGTAGTGGTGCAATCCCAGGACGCGGCCGGGGTCCTCTCGGCACTAGCCGAGGAGCGTTTCGAGGCTACCCGGCTGGCGTCCACTGGTGGCTTTTTGCGCGAGGGAAACACGACGCTTTTGATCGGGGTCGACGATCGCCAGGTGGACCGGGTGAAGCAGGTTGTGTCGCAGCACTGCCAGCGCCGGGAGCGTCCGCTCCCGCCTGGCCGGGGCGAGAGCCTGCGCTCTAAGGGGGTGTTGGTATCCGGCGCCGTGATGTTCGTGCTGAAGGTTGACGAATTTGCCAAGTATTAATGGCCAAGCTGACCTATCCCCTTACCCCTACTGTCGACCAGGTTGATAGCTATCACGGCACTCCTGTGGCCGACCCCTACCGCTGGCTGGAGCAGGTTGATTCGCCCCAGGCCCAGGCCTGGATCGCTGCCCAGAACGCCCTGACTTTTTCCTTTCTCGAGGCCCTGCCTGAGCGAGCCCAGATCTACCAGCGGCTCACCGAGCTGTGGGACTATCCCAAGGCCTCGGCCCCGCTGAAGCGCGGGGGGCGCTACTTTCAGCTGCGGAACAGCGGCCTAGAGAACCAGGACGTGCTCTACAGCTGTGATGCTCTGGGCGGGGTGGCTAAGGTTTTATTAGATCCCAATCTGCTCTCCGCCGATGGCACTGTGGCCCTGACCAGCTGGGAGGTGAGCCGGGACGGGGGGCTCTTGGCCTATGCCACGAGCGCCAGCGGCTCCGACTGGCGCACCTGGCGGGTGCGAGTGGTGGCCAGCGGGGAAGATCTGAGCGAGGTGCTGGAGTGGAGCAAGTTTGCTAGTGTCGCCTGGCTGAGTGATGGGTCGGGATTCTATTACACCTACTACGATCCGCCCGCCGCCGGCCAGGCCTATACCGAGGCGAACTACTACCAGAAGCTCTACCTGCACCGCATTGGCACCCCACAGTCAGAGGATGTCCTGGTCTACCAGCGGCCGGACCACAAGGAGTGGGGGTTCTCCAGTGTCGTCAGTGACGATGGGCGCTACCTGGTGTTGCACGTCTGGCACGGCACCGACCCCCGCAACCGGGTGTTCTATCAAGACCTAGTGGCCGGTGGGGAGTTGGTAGAGCTGGTCCCGGAGCTGGAAGCTGGCTACCAGTTTGTGGGCAATGACGGCCCGCTTTTTTATTTTCGCACTGATCTCGATGCCCCCCGGGGCCGGCTGATGGCCATTGACATTGCTCATCCTGCCCGGGAGCACTGGCGCACCCTGATTCCCCAGGGCCAGGATGTCTTGGAGCAGGTGATCATGGTGCATGACAGCTTCGTGGCGCTCTATTTGCACCACGCGCACCACCAGCTCAGGCTCTTTGACACTGGTGGCCAGGCCCTGGGGGAAATCCCTTTGCCTGATGTGGGTTCG
Source organism: Deinococcus sp. (assembly GCA_016199255.1). Taxonomy (GTDB): domain Bacteria; phylum Deinococcota; class Deinococci; order JACQHA01; family JACQHA01; genus JACQHA01. The sequence goes on along the minus strand of JACQHA010000207.1, from coordinate 2,757 downwards.
GTACTCAGCTTGAGTGGCCACCGGGAGGATGACGAGCTGTTCTACAGCTTCACTTCCTTTGTCCAGCCGCCAGTGGTCTACCGCTATGACTTCCGGCGCGCCAGTAATGAGCTGCTGGAGGCCCCTCCGGTCAGGTTTGACCCCACGCGCTACCAGACGCAGCAGGTGTTTGTCAGTAGTAAAGACGGTACCCAGGTGCCGGTGTTCCTGGTGCATAAGCGTGGCCTGGCCAATGACGGCCAGAACCCTGCTTTGCTCTATGGCTACGGGGGGTTTGGCATTTCCCTCACCCCCACCTTTTCTGCCAGCCGCCTGGTGTGGCTGGAGCTAGGCGGGGTGCTGGCCATAGCCAACTTGCGGGGCGGCGGCGAGTACGGCCAGGACTGGCACCAGGCAGGCACACTGCACGGCAAGCAAAACGTGTTTGACGACTTTATTGCCTGCGCCGAGCATTTAATTGCCAGCGGCCTCACCTCGCCAGCCAAGCTGGCCATTCAGGGGGGCTCCAATGGCGGGCTCTTGGTGGGAGCCTGCCTCACCCAGCGCCCTGAGCTGTTTGGCGCTGCCCTGCCCGCGGTCGGGGTGCTGGACATGCTGCGCTTCCACCAGTTCACTATTGGCTGGGCCTGGGTGAGCGATTATGGCTCTGCAGAAGACCCAGAGCAGTTCAAGACGCTCTACGCCTACTCGCCACTACATAATCTCCGGCCGGGCACCCACTACCCGGCGACGTTGATCACCACTGCCGATCACGACGACCGAGTGGTGCCAGGGCACTCGTTCAAGTTCGCCGCTGCCCTCCGGGCCGCCCAGGGAGGCGACGCCCCGATTCTGATCCGCATCCAGACCAACGCTGGCCACGGGATGGGCAAGCCTACGAGTATGCTCATCGCCGAGCAGGCCGACCTGTGGGCCTTTTTGGTCGAGATCCTGGAGCTTAGTTGATCCGCCCTTTGATTTCCTGCACGTATTGCGACACTGCGTCAGCCGCCGGGCTGTTGGTGGAAGCGGCCAGGAAGCGCTCAAAGTCAGCCAGGGCCAGGCTCAAGTATCCCAGGTGGTAATACAGCACCCCCCGGTCCCGCAGCTCACTCAGCGCTGAGGGGTCCAGCAGCAGCAGCCGCTCCACCACCGCTAAAGCGCGGGGATAGTCTTGGGCGCGCAAGTAGATGCCCTTCAGGTTGTAGAGCAGTCGAGTGAGCATGTACTGCTTACTCACCGGGCTTAAATGGGTCACCTGGAAGGGCAAGGCCTCGCCGTACATGCTCTGCACGAGCTGCTGGCAGTCCTCGGGGCTGAGTAGCACTCCGCCGTGGAAGGGGTCGATAAGAAGCGGCGGGTCGGCGCCCTGGTAGCTCACCAAAAAGTGCCCGGGCAGCCCCACTCCTGTCAGGGGCAATTGCCGGCGCCAGCCTACCTCCAGATACACCAGCGACAAAGTGATGGGGATGCCAATGCGCCGGTCCAGCACCTGGTTCAAAAAGCTGTTGCGGGGGTCGTAGTACTGCTGGGTGTTCCCCGTGAACCCCTGTTCGGCAAAGAAGAACTGGTTCAAATGCCCCACCATCTGGTGAGGGTCGGTGATGTCTGAAAGGCGCGGCTCCAGCGCAGTGGCCAGCCCATCCAGCTGCGCCAGATAGTGTCCCAGGTCCAGCTCGGGGTACTCCTCCTGGGCAATGAGTAAAGCGGCAGCTGCCAGGTTCAGGTCAGGCTGCTCCAGCATGCGAGCCAGGCGTGCCCGGGGCGGTGGCACCGGCAACATGGCCTAATTATAAGCGCCCGGCAGGTTCCGGGCGGCCCGCCGGGCTCAGTCCACTCTAACGAGGGGGAGGGCCGGGCGTTACAGCCAGCGGGAGTTCTGCCATAATCAGAATATGGAAGCGTTGTACCACACGGTGGAAGAGGCCGCCCAGCTCCTGGGGGTGGAACCAGGGGTGCTGCAGGAGGCCATTAGTGGCGGGCGCTTGCGGGCCAGCCGCCGTGGGAAGGACTACCAGATTGCTGACAACGAGTTGGATGCGTATGTGGCCCGCCTGGCGGCGCCAAGTAAGCGCCGGGTGGGGGATAAGCGCTCCTGGCGGCCATCCCGGCCCCAGGCGGAAGCGGCCGATCCCTACCGCCATCCCAGCCACGACCTGAGGGACCATGGAGAGCGGCGGGCCCCTGAGGAACGCCCGGAGCCAGTAGAGGACGAAGAGGGTGGGGATAAGTAGCCTGGCCGGTGCCATCATGCGCTATGACCTGGTGATTGTAGGTGCTGGCCCCACTGGGCTGGCTTGTGCTATTGAGGCGCAGCAGCTGGGTCTCGACTACCTGGTGCTGGAAAAAGGCTGCTTGGTAGACGCCCTCTACCGTTTCCCGGTGAACATGGTATTCTTCACCACCCCGGAGCTCCTGGAAATCGGCGAGCTGCCCCTAGTGTGCGCCCGGGAGAAGCCCACTCGCCAGGAAGCGCTGCAGTACTACCGCAAGGTGGCCGATCGCTACCAGCTCAACGTGCTCCAGTACCAGCGGGTGACGGCGGTGACTGGCTCCTTTGGTGCCTTTACAGTTTCCAGCCTGGGGCGTGCCGGCCTGTGCCAGTACCAGAGCCGGACGGTGGTGGTAGCCACTGGCTACTATGACCACCCCAATTGGCTGGGGGTAAGCGGCGAGGAGCTACCGAAGGTAGCGCACTACTATAGCGAGCCGCACAGCTTCTGGCGCCGCCAGGTAGCGGTGGTTGGCGGGGCCAACTCGGCGGCCGAGGCGGCGCTG
>JACQHA010000026.1 GCA_016199255.1 Deinococcus sp. | reverse complement strand
GAGGGCTGGAGATCCTCCCCACGGGGAGAGACCGACAAGCACCATCGTCGCCACCAGCGCTGTTTGTATCAATGACCGTCGCACCATCAGATCACCTCTTTCTTTGTCAGAGACGGGCTTCATAAGAGCCAGCCCGCCGTTCTAACTCCAAGTCTAGACCCTCCACTCAAGGGGAGAGTCAAGTAGCCAGACGGCGCTTCCCCACGTTGGGAGCCGCGGACATCTGTGCTTGACTTTCCACTTGTCTGGAAGGTGTAAGGTGGGTGGAGATGAGTGTTAGGAGGTAACCGGCGTGGCTGCAGGAATGTTCATCGGCAAGCTCGCCGAGCAGCTGGATCTCAACCCCAAGACCATCCGCTACTACGAGCAGGTGGGGCTCCTCAGCGCACCCGAGCGCACTGAGTCCGGATACCGCCTCTACGGCAAGGAGGATGCCAACCGACTCCGCTTCATCAAGAAAGCCAAGGCCATGGGGCTCTCTCTGGTGGAGATCAAGGAGATCATCGACCTCCGCCAGGAGGGACAGATTCCCTGCCGGCATGTGCGGGCACTTTTAGCGGCTAAGGTCGCGGACCTGAGCCAGCGCATTCAGGCCCTCACGGTGTTTCGAGATGAACTGGCGCGCTACGCGGCACAGCTTGAGGACGAGGCCAGCAGTGCGGCAGAGGCAGTGATCTGTGGTCACATTGAGCGCTACCCAAAGGGGTCCCAGCCCAACCAAGTCTAGTCGAGTGTTGGCGCTTCATATTGGACCTGTCTGTCGCGCTTAGTGGTGTAGCTGGTGAGTACACAAGTTATCGCGCGCAGCAGGCCGAGAAATGGCCTGCTGCTGGGGGTGATTTTGGGGATCTTCTCCGGCCTCTACGCGGCGGTTTCTGGCTCCGAACTCACTGCGCAGCCACAGCTACAGGAACTCTGGGCCCGCAGCTGGCTGGCAGCGGGCTGACAGCACGGACAGCCGCACCCGCAGGTGCACGGCGCTGTCTCCACCGGGAGTTCCTCTCGCTCGCCTGTGGTCTCAGGTCTTGACATCACTCTCCTGCTCATCAGATACACCTCCTCAAGTCGCCTACTTTCGGTTTGGTTGGCATGGCCCCGCCTGCTGGTGCCAGAACGAGCTCCTCAAGCCGAGCGGGCAGGCAGGAGCAGCTCGCCGGGAAGGTAGCACAGCCGCAGGCCGGCTCGTCCTGGTGTTCGAGGGCCTGCCGATAGCGCTCCTCCAGACTCATCTTGAAGGCCATCAGCTCGGCTAACTTCGTCTCGCACTCGGCAATTTTGTGGCGCAATAGCTCGGCCACCTGGCGACGCAGCGGTCGGCACTCACCCTCCTCGGCCAGCCCGAGCAGACCCCGGATCTCGTCTAGCGAGAGGCCGAGGAGCTTGGCCCGTCGGATGAACTGCAGCCGGCGCAGGTCCGCAGTGTCATAGAGGCGGTAGCCGCTCTCCGTGCGTCTAGACACTCCCAGTAACCCCAGCCGCTCGTAGTAGCGCACGGTGTCAGCACTGGTGCCAGCGCGGGCAGCGAGCGCCCCGATCCGGAGTACCCCGTCCTCTTGCCTGCCTTCCATGCTCACCCTCCCAATGGCAGTGTAAACCCTGGAGTCTACTCTAGGGTCAAGGCTGCGCGTCATGCTGGTCCCAGCGGTTCTGTCAAATCTGTTGTGTAACCTCCTGGGTCGGGTATCGCTCTGCAAATAGCCACTGCCACTCCTCCTGAGCCTGGGCAAACCTAGTGGCAGGGCGTTGCGCCCATGACGCCGCCACCGTGAGGGCCGTCACATCCGGGCTTTCTCCGCCGCCTGTTCAGTGGGGAAGCTCCGGGCCTGGCGGACCTGCGCCCGCCCTCTCACAGCAATCAACCACTTAATAGGCAGCCGCAGGGGCCCTAGAGTAATGTGCTCTGAGTGCATATGCCTCTTTCCTGAGGTGCGGGGCCGACTGTGACACTGGCCCCGCAGTGTCATCCTGGCCACAACTCTCTCTGACCGACGCGAGGACACGGCTGCTCGTGTTAACTCCTGAATAGGCGGCGCTGGGAGTGCATGGACGCAAACCTTGCAGGAGCGTTGTGCTGCGCAAACGGAACTTCCTCACCAGGAAGTGCCCCGAGCGAGCCAATAGAGCGGGGGGCACTGTCCTCTCATGGGTGGTAGCCGCGTTGCACCACCATACGCCATCAGCACCTCGACCCCGAGAGGAGCACTCCCGAGCCGCACCCACTACCGTCAACTGCTTAATAGACGCCGTGCCGTTTCTGCACTACCATCGCTCCTGTCGCATATCCTCATTCCGATAGGCAGTACCCCACACCCCGGCGCACTACAGGGGTACTGCCTGACCCGACCAGAGGTGGGACCGGCCCGCGGCTGGGGCACCGTCACGGAGGGGGAAGCCGCAGCCCCTTCCTACCCAAAGGCTGCCCGGAACTCTGCCACTGCCTTCGGCCCATTTCGCTCTAGTCCCTGATAGAAGGCGGCTCGATCCTGGGTGCGGTAGTCCAGCCGCTCGGCCCGGAACGGGGCCAGCCGCGCACCGGAGTGCCGCCGCGCCGCCACGTCCAGGCAGTAGGTGAGGGCATTCTCAACGCTAGAGGCGTCAGTCCAATCGGACTTGTAGATCGGCTGGCCTACCTGGTTGAAGATCCAAGTCATGTTGGGCATCGAGCCATAGGCCCGGTGGCACACCCCATCGAGGGTATCCACCAAGATGGGCCGTGTCACGTGCAGCACATCACGCAACGCCCGGGCGTGCCGGAACTTCTGCTCCATCGACGTCAGGTGGGGGTAGCGCTCACCAGGGTGGGCCTCATGGGTGTAGAGGAAGATGGCACCCACACCCTGTGCCGCGTACCGGTCGGCCATGGCGTTCATGGATGGCGCCGCCATCCCAAGGGTCAGGTGAAGCTCCCAAACTCGACGACGGTGTAGGTGTGCTGGGACCAGATGGCACTCAGGCGCGTGTCGCGACCATCCAGGTGCCATAGGGGGAAGTCGGGCGCCGGCTGTCCCAGAGGCGGGCTCTGGTCAAACCGCATCCACGGCAGGAATTTCTCGGGCACGAAGGCGTCATAGTTGTAGCGGGTGATCAGGTCAGTCTCGGTCATCATGCACCTCAGCGCAATAATATGT
>JACQHA010000025.1 GCA_016199255.1 Deinococcus sp. | reverse complement strand
CGGCGCTCCTCCTCCTGGGCAGCGGTGATCTGCGCGAGGGTCTGCTCAACCTGCTCCCGGCGTCCCACCGCGGCGTGCAGATCTGAGGCGGTCCGCTGTAGTTCCCAGGTTTGGCGTTCCAGACGCTGCTCGATGGACGAGAGGTAGTACAGACCGAACAGGGGGACCAGCCCCAGCAACCCAGCGACCGGCTGCAGCTGGTACATCACAGCCAGCACCGGCCCGAGCAGGACCATCAGGGCTTCGAGCTTGGGTGTGGCGCTCCGCAGGTAATCGTGGATGGTCCGCCCCAGGGGCCGGTGCAGGATGACCGCTGACCAGCACCCCACGAATCCCACTTTCACCGTGATAAGTACAAACCCAGCCAGCACTGCCGCAGCCAGCACCCGGGTGGATGCCAAGCTGGTCGGGGCCACCCCAGCCACCGCGTGGTAGCCGAGGCCGGCCAGCTGGACTGCGCCAAACATGACCAGGGGGGTCAAGACCAGACGAGCCCGGTCGCGCAGGCCCCGCCAAGCATAGACCAGGCCCACCAGGACCTGGGCCAGGGCCGTCACGCTCCCGGCCACCAGTGGTCCACTCACGATCAGGCCAGCGAGGATAGCGGGCAGGGCCGCGCTGGTCAGCACGGTCACCCCAGGCCAGGGTCCAACGCGAAAGAGCGCGACTGGGGCCAGGAGCGGCAGGAGGTCCAGCACCACCTGGGTCACCAGGAGGATCACCGCCGTGGAGGATGCCGGCATCGCTAGCCTCCAGGGAGGTCCTCCAGCTTGAGCCACCCACGTTTGAGCCCACACAACACCGCTTCGGTGCGTGAGGCCACGCCGAGCTTACTGAAGATGTTGTAGAGGTGGGCCTGCACGGTACGGGCACTGATACCCAAGTCCCGACCCATCTGTTTGCTGTTGGCCCCAGTGGCGGCCAGCCGCAGGATCTCCACCTCCCGCGGCGTCAGGTCATCCACCTGGCGCTCTACCGGGGGCGATTCGGGAACGGGGGGCGGGGGGCTGGTGCGGCCCCGGCTCGTGAGCAGGCGCCGGACCACCGCCGGATGGAGCACGGACTCCCCGGAGCTCACTGCCCGAATGGCGTTCACGAGCTCTTGCGGCGAGGCACTCTTCAGCAGATAGCCCGCGACGCCCACCTCGAGCAGGGCCTCCACGTACTCTTCGTCGTCATAGCCAGTGAGGATCAGGACCGCGATCTCCGGGTGGCGGGCTTTGATCTGCTTCGTCGCCTCGATCCCGCTCAGACCAGGCAGGGCGATGTCCATCAGGATGATTTGGGGATGCAACTTGTCAGCGAGGCGCACCGCCGTACCCCCATCGGCCGCCTCACCGACGATGCGAAGATCAGCGTGGGCGGCTAGGAGGTCGCGTGTCCCCAGGCGAAACACGGCATGATCCTCGACGAGCAACAGCCGAACGGGCTTCATCGGCGGTATTATGGCACACACCGGTGGCCACCACTGGTAGGTCAGATGACGTACGCAGCTTTTCACCGGCATTGTCCGACAACTTTCGGATGTGTGTTGGGGAATCGGGAGGTATCCTAGGGGGCCGACGAGGCTCCTCGGCCCCACCCCCGGGCTTTCAAAAGGAGCCCAGTGCCACTCGGACGAGGTCGAGTCCCCGCCGGCTTGCACACCTCGCTCCAATACCTCAGATCGCGAGCGGGGTGGGGCGTGCCCAGCTTCCGGCACCCTGGGGAGAGAGCGGATGCATCTCACGCTACTGGTACCCACCGATGGCTCAGCTGGGGCGATTGTGGCTGCCAAATATGCGGCCGACCTGGGCGCCCGACTCGGGGCAGCGATCACCCGTGCCCTCTTCGTCCGGGATACTCGGCTATGGGAGAGTCTCTACCTGACCCACCCGGGAGAGCTGGCCCCAGAGTTTGATCTGGCGATCGAGGTCCAGCGGGTGCTGGGGGAGCAGGCGCGTGACGTGCTCATGCAGCTGCAGCGACTTCTGCCGAACGTGGTGACTGTGGTGTCCACGGGTCTCCCGGCTGAGGTGATCTGCCGGTATGCCGGCGGCGCAGACGTGATTGTGATGGGCCGCTATGGCCGCCGCCCCTGGGTGCGGGGTGGCGTGGGCAGTACCACTGATGAGGTGATCCGGCGGGCGGCCCATCCGGTGCTGCTCACGCCTGAGCACTTCCAGAAGGTCACCCGGGTGGTGGTGGCCGTCAATGGGAGCCCCAGTGCTCAGACAGCGCTCCACCTGGCTTCCATCTGGGCCGCGGCAGGGGGGTGGCCGCTCTGGGTGCTCGCCTGGGGGACAGAGGAGGAGCAAGCGCACCTGGCGGCCGAGGTGCGCGCCTGGATCCAGCGGACGTCCATCACGGTCCAGGTCAGCAGTGGCCCCCAGCCTCCGGTGCTGTGGGAAGCGGTGGATGGCACCGATCTGGTGGTGGTGGGGACTGACGAACCGGGCCCGATGCCAGCGATGACCCTGGGGCGCTTGGCCGAAGCCGCGGTCCGGCAGACTGAGTGTCCGGTGCTCCTCACCCGGGCATGAGCCGCTTCCAGGTGGCTGGGCTCAGCGCGCTGCCGCCACCGGGAACTGGGCCGCCCCACCCAGCACCCAGCCAATGGCCCCGCTGTTCTTGTACCACCAGCTGTATTTGCGCGGGGGATTCACCCGGTAAAGCGGCCGGCCGTTCTCCGGCCAGCCCTCGGGCCTGGTCCAGTAGTCCAGGTTGTAGGCGTGGGTCTCCAGCAGGCGCGTAGTGGCGGTGGCTAAGGTGCCCACCTGAGCTGGATCGCTACTAAAGTAGGCGCCCAGCGCCGTCACGTAGGCCACGTCAATGGCATGCTCCAGATCCGACCAGGGGTCACCATCCAGCGACGCTGGCGGGCCATAGCTGGTAGCGATGTAGCGCGGCATCCAGTAAGGCGGCGCGCCGGACTCGGTGGGAAAATAGATAGCTCGATCTACCTCGCACTGGCCCAAGGCGATAAGCATCCCAGGGATGCGCTCATCGCCCAAGGTGTGGTAAGCGCGCAGCAGGGCGTGGGCCAGCAGGCTGCTCATCCAGGGGGAGAAACTCACCTGGGGGCTATCCTCCACATGGGAATTGAAACAGCCGTTAGGCGGATTCCCCTCCAGAGGATGGTTCTGCATGTAGTAAAGGGCATCAATACCTTGCCCGGCATAGTCTGCCAGAGCAGCATCGCCAGTGACTTCATACTCCATCACTGGAGCCAGCAGGGCGTTAGCCCAGTGCCGTTCAGTAAACCAGCTCACTTCGTCAGGGAAGCGCTCGGTCAAAGGCACTTCAGTGCGGGTGGCCGAGGTGACATCAGCCAGGTGCGCCAGAGGCTCCGGATCGCCGCTAAGCCAGTAGAGCGTGGCCAGCGACTCGTTATAGGAATACTTGGAGTCCTTATAGTACAGGTCAGGCGGATTCTTCAGGCTAAAAAAGCCCCGGCACCACTCATCTGGCACACTGGGACAATCCCCGCTGCCATAGAGCAGGCTCATATAGTGCTGCGCCGCCCGGTGGGCCTCGCGGAGGAAGTCCAGGCGGCCGGTGCGGATATAGCCGTTGTAGAACACCTGCGCCCGGTCGTAGAGCCAGGGCTCATTATCGGTGTAGAAGTCCACCAACCACTCTGGATCTGGTTGAGAATTGAAGTCATTGATCACCGTCTGGAAGAAGTTGACCTGACCCTGGTCGAAGACCTCCAGGAAGTCGTGCTCCCCAGCCACAGTAGCCAGCGTGGTGAGACTACTGCAAGCCAGCCAGGTCGGCGGGAGCAGCGCATAGACGCTTGGTTCATAAAGCTGGTAGTTGCTAGTATAAGTGCCCTCATTGACCAGGCGCCAGGTGTCGCGCACTGGTACTTCCTCCCCTACATCCAGCGTGCGCGCCGCGTTCAGCTCCACTGTGATCAGTACCGGATCTCCATTGACAAAGGTGTGGCTCAGCTGCACCAGCACACTCCTGATACCTGGATCACCTGTGGCTCTTAGGCCAGCACAGAGCAGCGCCTCCGGCGGCAGCGAACGCCAGAGCCCCAGGCTGCGCACATGAGCCGGGATCTCCTGGCCACTGGCATCACGCATGGCGACGCGCCCTGGGTCGAGCAATAGACCCGGCGGCAGCGGCAGGCCAAAGGAGACGGTGACCGCTCCCCTGCCCACCACTTCAGCCTGAGGCACCAGGGTGACATTGACCCTCGGCACCGCCGCAGCAGGGGGCGGCGGAGGCGGGGTGCCGGCACTGCCCGGCTCCTGGCAAGCCACCAGTATCAGACTCAACCCTACTAGCAGGCTCCGAACCTTGTTCTTAGACCCCGAGTGTGCCATCAGTAGCCCCCCTCCGAATCAGCCGGAAGCGGCTAGCAGAGACTATCCCAAAGTCATCGGGTTCCTCTTGGTCATCAAATTCGACAAGTGCCACGGTCCTATCTGGGAGAGCTTTGACAGCAAGGATACGACAGGATGGCCTTTTGCCAAAATGCTGTCCGGAAGCGGTCTCCGTGAACGATAGGTGTAGACGATATCTGGAATGTTTTTGGCTGCGATGTCATATTTGCGGCCAATCTCTGCCAACTCGTCCTTCTTGAAGATCAGACGGTCGGCCCCCTCCCGATAGTGGCGCAGGAACACCTCCTCAATCGTCTTCTTATAGCGAGCGAGCTTCCGAGGCTCGGCACTAGCGCCCTGGGTGCGGCCCTGCTTCGTCTTGGGCATTCTTACCTCGGGCGTCTAAGGATCAAAACATTCTCCTCTAAGGCCAACCCGGTTGTGGTAGAACGCCGAGTACGCCAAAGATCGATGCCTTCCACTTCATATCCCGCCTTCATGGCCACATCTGCCAGCAAATGTGCAGTTTGAATGTGGACACGAAAGTATGGCATCTGATCCCCAACCACATATGCACAACGGGCTCCAGGACGCAACTTGGGCAGCAAAGCCACTAGATGTCGGTACATTCCCCCGAAGTACAATCGGGTAACACGGTGATAGAGACGCTCAAAACCAGACGTTTTGCCTAACTTCAATCGTCTGTTTTCAATTTCCTCAGCTACCCGCACAACTGATGGGATATCCCTGATGAAAGCATCATCGTCGTCACCTGCAAAGACATTCCGAGTGTTACTGCGCAAGAGGCTAGACTTGAGGAGGTGTGGCGGATAGCCAAGTACAAAGCGATACCAGCCATGAACTGCTTCATCCAAAGGTTGAAGCCGATTCTTAACAGTATACTCTGGGCCTAAAGGCTCCGCCATTCTTAGCTTTTCGTCCAACGCGTCCCCCTCGCACCTGAAGTGTATCCCAAGTCTGACGCTGCTCATGCTTTATATGCAAGCTAGAGGCCATTTCGCACAACCTAAAGCCTACACCTTCTCAAAAGGGGGGGTGCTGCGTCTACTCAGTCCTCCCAAGCCCCAGCACCAAAGGCTTTAGGATGAAACTGCCTGCTCCCCTGGTACTATGCCCAGAGGCGGTAGGACACTAGCGTCTTACCCCTGAGGGAGGGCGGTATGAGACTGCGTTCCTTATTTGTGCCCACACTCTTTTTGAGTCTGGCAGCGTGCACGCCGCGGCCAGCAGAGCCAGCGGTGGTGACGCTTACCGGCACTACCCCAGTGGGTGTACCACTGGTAGCCGGAACCCGGCCTGAGCTGGAGCCCAACGATAGCCCGGCTACATCAACGGCACTGGTCATTGGCACCAGTGCCAGCGGAGAGCGCGACCAGGCAGGGGACGTGGACTTCTTCCGCATCGACGCCGCCGAAGGGGCCTTGCTGAGCTTGCTCTCCCAGAACGCCGCGCTAGTGCGAGTGCTGGACGGCAGCTTTAGCGACGTTCCTGGCTACCGCCCACTAGCGGTAGGGCCAGGTTTTGTAGTGACCGATGGCGGGCCGCTCTTTCTCGAGGTGCAGCCCATCGGCCAGGGGCCATACGTAGTGTCGGCGGTGCGCGAGTTGACCATTGTGCCTGACCTGGAGCCAAACGATACCCTGGACCAGGCGCTGCCCCTGTTCCCAGGCGAACCAGCCATTGGCGTCTCCCAGCAACGGGATGATGTGGACGTGTACGCTTTCTTAGGGCGCGGCGGCCAGCGGGTGACGCTGACACTAGGTGGCGCCGAGCGCGGCTCGGCCATTTTGCCCCAGCTGGTGCTGCACGGCCCAGGCGGGGTCATTGCCCAGGGTAGCGCCGGCAGCGACGCTCCCAGGCACTTTGACGCCATCCTGCCCCGCTCCGGAGTATATGCCGTTGAGGTGGCTGCCCCGCCTGGGAGCAACATCACCGGTGTACGGGCGTATTACTCGCTGCTGCTAGAAAGCCCGCTGTAGCAGGGGGCTAGACCCACCTCTACTTTGCCACCGCCAGTGCCTCGCTGTGCGCCTGGATGGTGCGGTCAATGTCTTTTTCAGTGTGCGCCAGCGACACGAACCCCGCTTCGAATTGCGAGGGAGCAAGATAGATGCCGCGCTCCAGCATTTGCCGGAAATAGCGGGCGAAGAGCTGGGTGTCCGAGGTTTTGGCGGTGTCGTAGTCCACTACCTCCCTGCTGGTGAAGAACGCAGAGAACATGGAACCTACGTAAGTGGTGTAGGACGGCACACCAGCCTGGCGGCTAACAGCGGCCAGGCCATCTACCAGCCGCTTGGTCAGCGCCTCCAGCTGCTCATAGACCCCAGGGGCCTGCAAGGCCTGGAGCGTTGCCAAGCCGGCGGCCATCGCCAGGGGATTCCCTGAGAGGGTGCCAGCCTGGTACACCGGACCTTCAGGGGCAACCAGGTGCATAATGTCTCCCCTGCCGCCGTAGGCCCCTACCGGCAGCCCGCCACCAATAATCTTTCCCAGGGTGGTCAGGTCGGGCCACACGCCATAGCGCTGCTGGGCGCCACCCCGGGCCACCCGAAAGCCGGTCATTACCTCGTCGAAGATCAGCAGTGCCCCAAATTCGTCGCATAGCTCCCGCAGGCCTGGGAGAAATCCCGGCTGGGGGGAAATGCAGCCAGCGTTACCCATGACTGGCTCGACAATGATGGCAGCGACCTCCTTAGGCTGCGCCTCCAGCAGCCGGCGCACCGACGCCAGGTCGTTGAAGCGGGCAGTTAAGGTGTGCTGGGCCGCCGCCCGGGGTACCCCGGGGCTATCTGGCAGCCCCAAGGTGGCCACGCCACTGCCAGCTTGCACCAAAAGAAAGTCCGCATGGCCGTGGTAGCAGCCGGCGAACTTGATGATTTTCTCCCGGCCGGTGAACGCCCGCGCCAGGCGCAGCGCCGACATGCACGCCTCGGTGCCAGAGTTCACCAGGCGCACTTTCTCAATGGCCGGCATCAGGATGCACACTAGCCTGGCTAGCTCCACTTCTAGCTGGCACGGTGCACCAAAACTGGTCCCCTTGGCCGCTGTCTCCTGCACTGCTTTGACTACTTGCGGGTGAGCATGGCCTAGGATCAACGGCCCCCAGGAGCAGACGTAGTCGAGGTACTGGTTGCCGTCAGCGTCCCACACATACGCCCCTTGCGCCCGGGCAATGAACAGCGGGTCGCGGCCCACGGCTCTAAAGGCCCGCACCGGGCTGTTGACCCCGCCGGGCAGGTAGCGTTGGGCTTGAGCGAACAGCTCGCTGGATCGCTGCGTCTTCATTACTGCGCCGTCCACCCACCATCCACGGCCAGCATTGCGCCAGTGACGAAGCTGGAGGCATCTGAGGCCAAGAACACCACGGCACCGTTGAGCTCCCCAGGCCGGCCCCAGCGGCCCAGAGGAATCTTGGCGATAAACGCCTTATAGGCTTCGGGATCTTTGAGGAGCGACTCATTCATGGCAGTCTGGAACGGGCCAGGACAGATGATGTTCACGGTGACGCCATAGGGCGCCCACTCCAGCGCCAGGGTCTTGGTGAAGAGCAGCAGCCCGCCTTTGCTGGAGGCATAGGGGGTCCGGCCGGCAATAGACACGGTGGAGAGGATGGATCCAATATTAATCACCCGACCGTAGCGGCGCTCCATGAAGTTCTTGGCCAGGGCCCGGCACAGGTAGAACGGCCCGGACAAGTTCGTATCCATCACCTGGCGCCACTCTTCATCGCTCAGCTCGGTGATGGGCTTGCGGATATTGATGCCGGCGTTATTCACCAGAATATCGACCTGGCCAAAGTGCGCCAGGGCATCGGCCACCGTCTGCTCCACCTGGGAGCGATTGGTCACATCACAGGCCAGGCCGAGGGCACGCCGCCCAGTGCTCGTGACAATGTCCCGGGCCGCTTTCTGGGCGTCACCCAGGCCCCGGCTGGTGACAATCACGTCGGCACCAACCTCCGCCAACGCCTTAGCCATATCCAGCCCCAGACCCTTGCTGGCGCCGGTGACCAGAGCCACCCGGTTGTCGAGACGGAACATGTCCAGGCTCATACGCTACTCCCCTCCTGGCGCAGCCAGCGCACCACTTCCTTGGCGAAGTAGGTGAGGATCATGTCGGCACCAGCTCGCCTGATGCTGGTGAGGCTCTCCAACACCACCCGCCGCTCATCCAGCCAGCCGCGCTCGCCAGCAGCTTTGATCATGGCATACTCGCCAGACACCTGGTAGGAAGCGACTGGCAGATGGGTAGCCTGGCACACCCAAGACAGCACATCCAAATAGGGCAGAGCCGGCTTCACCATAACAATATCCGCCCCCTCGGCAATGTCGCACTCTAGTTCAGTGAGCGCCTCCCGGGCATTGGCCGGGTCCAT
>JACQHA010000024.1 GCA_016199255.1 Deinococcus sp. | reverse complement strand
CCATGCTGGCGGCGCTGGCCGCTGGCGGCCTGTGGGCTGGCGCTGCCGCCTGGCTGCGGGTGCAGCTGGGCGTCAATGAGATTCTCACCACCCTCATGGCCAACTTCATTGCCGTCTTCCTGATGCAGTGGCTGGTGCATGGCCCCTGGCGCAGCCGGGAGGGGTTCCCGTACTCCGACACTGTGGCTGAGTCGCTGTGGCTGCCCTACCTGGCGCCACCACTGCACATCGGCATCATCCTGGCCCTGGTGTTGTCGCCCCTGCTCTATTTCTTGCTCTTCTACACCACCCTGGGCTACCAGATCCGGGCAGTGGGCGCTGATGCGCTGGCGGCGCGCTTTGCCGGTATGCGCCTGGGCCGGACGGTGCTGGTGGCGGTGCTGATCAGCGGCGCTGCTGCCGGTTTGGCAGGCGCAGTGGAAGTGCTGGGGGTGAGACATTCCCTGCGCGATGAGATTACTGGCCCCAACTACGGCTATGTCGCGATTGCCGTGGCCCTCTTGGCCCGCAGCTCGCCGCTGTGGGTGCCGCTGTCGGCGCTGTTCTTTGGCACCCTGCTAGCGGCCAGCGTGTCCTTGCATGTGGTGCTGGCTGATGGCACCGAGAACCTGATTATTGGCGTGCTGATCATGGTGCTGTTGCTCTTGGAGCGGGGTATCGAGCGGGCCAGACAGTGAGGAGCTTTTGTGGAGTTCATTGACACCAGGTTAGTCCCCTTCTTGCACGCGGCCATTGCCAGCGCCGTGCCGTTCATCTTCGCCGGCCTGGGTGAGGTGATTGCCGAGCGCAGCGGCGTGGTGAACATTGGCATTGAGGGGATCATGGTGTTCGGGGCTTTCCTGGGTTTTGCTGGCGTCTACCTGACTGGCAGCCCCCTGCTAGGGCTGTTACTGGCGGCAGCCGGCGGGGCAGTGCTGGGGCTGCTGATGGCCTTCCTCACTGTGACCTTGCGGCTCAACCAGATCATTGTGGGGCTGGCGCTGTTCTTTGTGGGGTTTGGCCTGGGGGGCTATGCCAATAAGATCCTGTTCCCCCGCGGCACGCCGCCCAGCATTCCTACCTTGGGCGATATGGCGCTGCCACTCCTGAGTCAAATCCCAGTGCTGGGCCCGGTGCTCTTCGACCATGATGTGCTGGCATACGCGGCGCTGGCGCTGGTGCCTCTGTGCTGGTATGTGCTCTATCGCACCCGTCTGGGGCTGGAGATCAGAGCCACTGGCGAATCGCCAGCGGTGGCAGACAGTCTGGGCATCAATGTCTTTCTGGTGCGCTACGGCTGTGTCATTGCCGGGGCGGTACTGGCGGCCTGGGCCGGGGCTTATCTCACCCAGGCAGAATCAGGGCGCTTCCAGCGGCTCATTGTAGGCGGGCGGGGGTTCATCTCCATTGCAGTGGTGATTGTGGCCCTGTGGAACCCCTGGCGGGTACTGCTGGGAGCACTGATTTTCGCCGGTGGAGTGGCACTCCAGTTCCGGGCGCAGCTGCTCTACCGGGGCGCCCCCGCGGAGATCTTGCTCATGGCGCCTTATGTATTGACTATTGTGGCCCTGGTGGTGATTCGCCTGGTAGGGCACGTGTCGGAGACGGTGCCCGCCGGATTAGGGCAGAACTATGCTAGAGGAGGTGAAGGCCGGTGATCATTGACGCGCACGCCCACGTGGACGAGGTAAAGGCCTTCGGGTGGTATGACCCGCCAGAGAAACTCATTCGCTTCATGGACCGCTATGGCATTGACCGGGCGGTGATCCTCACCTATGCTGACGAGCCAGGACCGGAGGGGGCACTGCAGCGCCTGCTGGGCTACATGCGGCGCTATCCCAAGCGCTTCATTCCCTTCTTGCGCATGGACCCACGCTATGATGTTGCCCAGAGGATCTTGCAGGACGCAGTAGAGCAGCACGGGGTCAAAGGGCTGAAGCTGCACCCTATTAGCAACGTGTGTACCCCCTTCTCACCACTGACTGTGGAGCTGATCCGCCTGGCCGGGCGGCTGGGGGTGCCGACGCTGTTTCACTCTGGCGACGTGGCGCTATCGCTGCCCTGGCAGATTGGCCGGGCGGCGCAGCTCTGCCCAGACGCGGTGATTATCATGGGGCACATGGGCGGTTTCCTGCACGCCGAGGAGGCCATCAGGGTGGCGGAGCGGCATCCCAACATCATCCTGGAGACCTCGGCTATGCCCTACCCCCATTTGATCAAAGAAGCAGTGCGGCGCCTGGGCGCCGAGCGGGTGGTGTTCGGCAGCGACCAGCCCGCGGCTCACCCCCAGGTGGAGCTGAAAAAGATCGACGTGGCCGGGCTCACTGAGCAGGAGAAGCAGCTGGTGCTAGGCGAGAACATTGCCCGGCTACTGCGCCTCTAGGGGGGAACATGATCATTGACGTGAACGCCAGCATTGGCAGATCGCTGTACTCCAAGGCCCTGGGCCTGGCAGACCTGCTCAGCGAGATGAAGCGCCTGAAAATCACCCGGGCGGTGGTGAGCCCGCTTTTGCCGCCATCTTTCAACTTCGATCAAGCTAACCGCCAGTTAGCGGAGATCGTGAGCCAGCACCCCCGGAAGCTCATCGGCCTGGGGCGCGTTGACCCCCGTCTGGGGCGGAAGGCGCTGCGATATGCCCACAACGCCATTGAGCAATACCGCCTGCATGGCTTGAAGCTCCACCCCTGGGAGGAGCACTATCCCATTAACCACCCCATGGTGTACCCGGTTATGGACTATGCCCAGGAAGCTAGGGTCCCGGTGTTGATCGCTGGCGGCTACCCCACAGTGTCGCACGCCCTGCAGATCCTGGAGCTGGCCCAGGCCT
>JACQHA010000203.1 GCA_016199255.1 Deinococcus sp. | reverse complement strand
GGGCGCGCTGCGCGACCGGAGCCGGGCGGTGTTCCAGGGGCTGATCCGGGTAGACAAGAAAGCCCAGCGCACCAACGCTTACCAGGCCAACCGCAACCTGGTGCTGGGGGGGGAGGCGCGGGCCGATTCCTTCCCCAAGCTGGAGATCGAAGCCGACGACGTGCGCTGTACCCACGGTGCTACCGTAGGCCAGGTGGACGAGGAAGAGCTGTTTTACCTGATGACCCGCGGCCTGGACCGCCAGAAGGCCGAGCGGCTGATTATCTACGGCTTCTTTGAGCAGGTGCTGCAGCGGGTGCCGCTGGAGCAGGTGCAGCGGGAGCTGCGAGCCGCCATTGAGCGGAAGCTCTTGGGGGAGTGAGCATGGCGGAGTTCGTGAAAGTGGCCAACACCAGTGACCTGGCCCCGGGCCAGGTGAAGCTGGTGGAGGTGGGAGAGCGGTGGGTGGCGCTATTCAATGTGGGCGGCCAGTTCTACGCCATTGAGGACCGCTGCACCCATGATGATGGCCCACTGGCTGAGGGGATGCTAGACGGCCACGTGATCATGTGCCCCAGGCACGGCGCCACCTTTGACGTGCGAACCGGCGCTGCCCTCACTTTCCCAGCAGTGACGCCAGTGCCGGCTCATGAGGTGAAAATCGAGGGGGATGCAGTGTTAGTGTCCACCCAGAGGAAGCGGAAATGACCGAGCTGCAGCAGGTGAGGTATGGCCAGGTAGCAGCGCCCACCGCGAACTGGACTGCTGAGGAGGTACGCCACCACTTTCCCATCCTGGCGCGCAAGGTGCACGGCAAGCCGCTGATCTACCTTGACAACGCCGCCACTAGTCAGAAGCCCCGGATGGTGCTGGAGGCGCTGAACCAGTACTACAAGCGCCACAACGCCAATGTTCACCGGGGGGTGCACACCTTGGCGGCGGAAGCCACCCAGGCTTTTGAAGTGGCCCGGGCCAAAGTGGCGCGGTTTATCAATGCCCCTAGTCCGGAGCAGGTCATCTTCACCCGGGGCACTACCGAAGCCATCAACCTGGTGGCCTACGCCTGGGGGCTGGAGAACCTGCGCTCTGGCGATGAAATCGTGGTGACCGAGATGGAGCACCACTCGAATCTGGTGCCCTGGCACCTGGCAGCCCGCCGCACCGGGGCTACAATCAAAGCCATCCCCATCACTATTGACGGTAAGCTCGACCTGGACCAGGCCCGCCAGCTCATTGGCCCTAAAACCCGGCTGGTGGCCGTGGCCCATGTGAGCAACGTGCTGGGCACCATTAATCCCATTGAGGAGTTGACAGCGCTGGCCCATGCCCGTGGCGCATTAGTGCTAGTGGACGGTGCTCAGGCGGTGCCCCATATGCCAGTCGATGTGCCAGCCATGGG
The DNA here is from genome assembly GCA_016199255.1 of Deinococcus sp. Lineage (GTDB taxonomy): Bacteria > Deinococcota > Deinococci > JACQHA01 > JACQHA01 > JACQHA01. Next base: position 3,620 of record JACQHA010000203.1, on the reverse strand, counting down.
AGCTGATTTCTACGCTTTCTCCAGCCACAAGATGTGTGGCCCTACTGGGGCCGGGGTACTCTATGGCCGGCGAGAACTGCTGGAGGCCATGCCTCCTTTCCTAGGCGGCGGCGAGATGATCTCGGAAGTGTATATTGACCGCTCCACTTATAACGTGTTGCCCTACAAGTTCGAGGCCGGCACGCCCAACATTGCCCAGGCCATTGGGCTGGGCGCCGGGGTGGATTATCTCTCGGCGCTGGGTATGGAGCGCATTCACCAGGTGGAGCGGGAGCTGGTGGCCTATGCCTATGAGCGTATGCGCCAGGTGGAGGGACTGCAGCTCTACGGCCCCGGACCCAGCGAGCGCGCTGGCCTGGTGGCCTTTAACCTGCCTGGGGTCCATCCCCATGACCTGGCCACCTTCTTGGATCAAGACGGCATCGCCATTAGAGCCGGCCACCACTGTGCCCAGCCGCTCATGCGCGCCCTCAAGGTTCAGTCCACTGCCCGGGCCAGCTTCTATTTCTACAACGCTGCCGACGAGGTGGACGCCCTGGTGGCGTCGCTCCAGCGGGCCAAGGAGTACTTCGGCCATGTCCTTGGATGACCTGTACCGGGAGGTGATCCTGGCTCACTACAAGCGCCCCCATAACCACGGCGAGCTGCCAGGGGCGGACATTGCCATTGAAGGCAAGAACCCTGCTTGTGGTGATGAACTCAAGCTGCAGCTGAAGCTCAGCGAAGGCAAAGTCTCTGAGGTGCGCTTCAGCGGCCACGGCTGCGCCATCAGCCAGTCCTCGGCGTCGATGATGACCGACCAGCTCAAGGGGAAGACCCTGGACGAGGCGTTTCAGCTAGCTGAGGATTTCAAGAGCATGATACGCGGCGAGCGCAAGGCCCAAATGCCTGGGGACCTGGAGGCGCTACGCGGGGTGACCAAGTTTCCGGTGCGGGTCAAATGCGCCACTCTGGCCTGGAGCACCTTGCAGTATGCCATCAGTGAGCAGCGCACGAGCGGCCGGCTAGCTACGGGCTATGTGGAAAGGTGAGATTAATGTCTCCAGCAGTTACTGAGGCAGTAGTCCTTCAAGCCCTGCAGAAGGTGCGCGACCCGGACCTGGGGCGGGACATTGTGTCGCTGGGTTTCGTCAAAGACCTGCAGGTGCGCGGCGCTAATGTGGCATTCACCATTGAGTTGACCACCCCCGCCTGCCCGGTGCGCGACAAGATGAAAGAGGAAGCCCGGCAGCAGGTGGCCACGCTCCCTGGGGTGAAGCAGGTGGAAGTGACCATGACCTCCCAGGTGCGGGCCATGGCCAGCCAGCGGCTCTTGCCTGGGGTGAAGAACATCGTGCCGGTAGCCAGCGGCAAAGGGGGCGTGGGCAAGTCCACAGTGAGCGCTAACTTAGCGCTGGCCCTGGCGAGAACTGGGGCCAAAGTGGGGTTGATGGATGCTGACGTGTATGGGCCCAGCATCCCCACCATCATGGGCATTCGGGAAGCGCCGCGCCAGGTAGGGAACAAGATCCTGCCAGTGGAGCAGTATGGCGTCAAGGTGATCTCCATGGGGTTCTTCATCCAGGAGGACCAGGCGGTGATCTGGCGTGGGCCTATGCTGGCCAAGATGATTGAGCAGTTCCTGGGGGGCGTGGAGTGGGGTGACCTGGATTATCTGGTGGTGGACCTGCCGCCAGGCACTGGCGATGTGCAGCTCAGCCTGTGCCAGCAGATCCCGCTCACTGGCGCGGTGGTGGTTTCCACGCCCCAGGACGTAGCCATCAAGGTGGCGCAGAAGGCCATTATGATGTTCCAGAAGCTCAACTGCCCGGTGCTGGGCATGATTGAGAACATGAGTTACTATGTCTGCCCGCACTGCGCTCAGCGCGAGGAGATCTTTAGCTCAGGCGGGGCGCAGCGGGCGGCGGAGCGGCTGAAGATCCCTTACCTGGGCGCGATTCCCCTGGCTACCGCCATGCGCAGCTCTTCTGATAACGGCCGGCCCATTGTGCTCTCCGAGCCAGATTCGCCGCTGGCCGAAGCGTTCATGCGGGTGGCGGAGAACATGGCGGCGCAGATCAGTATTCGCAATATGCAGGGGCAGCTGATCCAGGATATTCAGATCACGTTCTAGCGCCAGGTGAGTTCCATGCCGATCCCCATTCCAGCGGAAATTGGCCGTGCTAACCAGCACGACGTGCGTATTCGCTGGAATGACGGGCACGAGAGCGTGTACCTCGCCTGCGACCTGCGCCTGGCGTGCCCCTGTGCCACCTGTGTAGAGGAGATGACTGGCCGGAAGATCGTTAACCCGCTGAGCGTGCCGGCCAACGTGCATCCCCTGGGCATCAGCCTGGTGGGGCGCTACGCCATCCAGATCCAGTGGAGCGACGGCCATTCCACCGGCATCTACACCTTTGAAAACCTGCGCCGCCTCTGTCCCTGTCCCCAGTGCCGGCCAGCAGGTAAGGCAGGATCATAACTACCTCAGGCCGGAGAGGGTCTCCAGCCCGCGCAGGTAGGGCCGTTCCAGGATTAGAAAAAAGACTAGGGGAGGCAGCACCGCCAGCGTAGCGGCCGCCATCCACAGGTGGTAATCCACTAGGAACGTCGAGCCTAACCCCATCAGGGAAAGCCCCAAGGGCAGGGTGAAATTCCCCTGGGAGGATAGGACCACTAGAGGCCAGAGGAACAAGTTCCAGGAGAAGAGAAAGGCCATGATGCCTAAGGTAGCAATGGCCGGGCCGAGCAGGGGGAAGATGATCCGTCTGAAGATCTGGAACTCGCTGGCTCCATCGACCCTCGCCGCGTCTATTAGCTCGCCTGGGAGGCTGAGGATGAACTGCCGGGCTAAGAAGATGCTCTGTCCCGTGAGGGCAAAGGGGAGGATCAGCGCCCACAGGGTATCTAGCAGGCCCAGAGCCCGGGTAATGAGATAGAGCGGGATGATCACCGAGGAGAAGGGCAGCAAGGTGGTGCTCAGCATGCCCCACAGCAGGGCGTCGCGCCCCCGGAACCTGAACTTGGCGAATCCGTAGCCCACAAACGTGGAAAGCAGAATCGATAGCAGGCTGGTGATCACTGCGACAAACAAGCTGTTGCCGATGAAGGCGGAGATGCTGAAGCCAGCGAAGCGAGGCTCAAACAGCGCCTCCGGGTAGTTCCCCGGCTGCCAGACCTGCGGGATCCAGCGAATCGGCAGCACCAGCACGTCCTGGGGGCGCTTGAACGATGCAGAGAGCATCCACAGGAAAGGGACCAGGCTGAAGAGACAGTACCCGGCCAGCAGGAGGTATTTGAGAACATTGATCAATGGGCGCATGCTAGGCCTTAGTCGTAGTAGGAGTACTGCATCAGCCGGGCTACCACCAGCGCGAAGCCCAGGCACAAGAGTAGGAAGAGCATTCCGGCGGCGCTGGCGTAGCCGCCGTTGCGGAACTGGAAGAAGTTCTCATACAAGAAAATGGGCAGGGTGCGGGTGGCATCTGCCGGGCCGCCACCGGTTAACATGAACACCGGCTCGAAGAAGCCAATAGTGCTCACAAAGGCGCTGACGATCACAAAGACCGTAATGGGGCGCAATAGAGGTAAGGTGATATGGGTAAATGCCTGCCAGTTGTTGGCGCCGTCCACCCGGGCGG
>JACQHA010000202.1 GCA_016199255.1 Deinococcus sp. | reverse complement strand
TGGAAAGGGCGGCGGCACGGCTGGTGGCGTAGTTCTGGAAGTTCATCTTGTAGATCAGGACGGGGATGATCTCGGTGGCGTTCACCGGGCCACCTTTGGTGCTGACCCACACCACGGCAAAGTTATTCAAGATGAAGATGGCCACGAGCAGGGTGCCGATCACCGTTACATAGCGCAGGTGGGGAAGAGTGATGTGGCGGAAGCGCTGGAAGCCGTTGGCGCCGTCTATGGACGCCGCCTCTAAGAGTTCCGGCGGCACACTGCGCAGGGCGCCCAGGAACATCAGGGTGGTGAAGGGCGAGAGCCGCCAGATCACCGCCCCAATAATGGTGGGCATGGCGAGTTCCACGGACCCCAGCCACAAGATTGGCTCCCTGATGAGCCCCAGGCGATGCAGGATGGCGTTCGCCACCCCCACGTCCCCCTGGAAGATCCAGCGCCAGATCTGGCCGGTGACGATCTCTGGCAGCACCCAGGGGATCAAGAGCACGGAGATGAGCACTGTGGAGCCCCGGAAGCCGATGTTCAGGAAGAGCCCCAGGAGGAACCCCACCAGCATGGTTCCCAGGGCCCCGAAGCCCACCATGGCGGCACTCTTCTGGAAGGCGTTTAAGGTCTTGGAATCAGAGAGCAGGCGGGCGTAGTTGCCCAGGCCCAGGAATCGCCCCAGGCCAGGCCGCAGCAGGTTCTGGTTGAAGAAGCTCAGGTACACCGAAAGGGCGATGGGGTAGAGGATGAGCCCCAGCACCAGGAGGAGGGCGGGCAAGGTGAAAGCATAGCCCTCAAGCGCCTGAGAGCGGGAGAAGCCACCAGAGCGCATAGGTGAGGCGGGGGGCCGGAGCCCCCCGCCGGATCTCCTCTAGTTCTGCAGAACCAATGCCGGGTTGCCGACGGCGTCGATGACGTCCTGGATGTCACGCGCCACATCGTCCAGGATCTCCTGGGTGCTGCGGGCGGTGAGCACTGCCTCCTGCAGGGCCTCAGCCAGCCGCTGCTCCGCCTGGGTGATGCCGGGGAACGTGGGGTTCGGCACCACGCCGGCAAAGAGCGTGCCATCGTCGAAGCGCCGGGACAGTTCAGGGTACACCGCCCGGGTGGCGGGCCGGTTCCAGTTGGCGATGAGCGCTGGCACGCGGCCAGCGATGAGGCCGTTGCCCCAGCCATCTTGGAAGGCGTCTGATGCCACGAACTCCAGGAAGCGGGACATGGCGGCGCGCTCCTCGGCGGTGTCCACGTTGCGCGTCACCATGTAGCTGGTGGTGCCCTCGGTGACGCCGGCCGCTGCCGGGTAGCTGCCGGTGACGGTGTCAGGTCCGGGGAAGGGGAAGATCACGTCTGGGAACGTGTCGAACGTGGGTGGGTCGAAGCCCTGGGACTGCTTCACCACTGGGATCCAGCTCATCCCCACCGACATGCCAGTCTTGCCGCCTGAGTAGAACAGGGCCAGGGCGTCCAGGTACAGGGTGTTGGCCACGTCAGGCTGGGTGAGGCCGTCAGCCACCATCTGCCGGTAGAACTCCAGGGCGTCCACGCAGCCCCGGTCGTTGATCACCACCCGGTTCAGATCATTAGGATCGAGCCAGCGGCAGCCATTGGTGTAGGCCACGCCCTCAAACAAGATCACGTCGTTGGTGCTTTGGGTCAGGGGGATCACCAGGCCGGTGAAGCCGTTATTGACAAAGCTCTGGGCAGCGTCGCGCACCTGGCCCCAGGTGCCAGGGAGCGCCAAGCTCCCGTCGGCATTGACCAGGCCCACCTGGCGGGCCAGGGGGTCACTGATGGTGATGAAGCTGGCGGTGTCGGTGTAGGTGGGGACAGCGTAGGTCTTGCCTCCCAGCACCGCGGTGTTCCAGATCTCCGCCACGAACCGGGGGCGGATGCGCTCCACCAGAGCGGCGTCCACATCCTCCAGGGGCACTAGGAGCCCCTGGGCCACAAAGTCTGCGATGGAGGCCGTGTCCAGGCTAGTGACATCAGGCAGGGTGTTGCTGGCACCAGCCGCCTGGACCAGGGTCCGCTTCGTCGCCCAGTCGGTCAACACCCGCTCCACCCTGATGTCAGGGTTAGCAGCGTTGAACTCATCAATCTTCTGTCCAATCCAGGTAATCTCGTTGGCTACACCGCCAAAGTCCCAGTAGGTGAAGTTGATGACGCCCTGGCCCTGGGTCACCGGGGCCAGGATCAAGGCCAGAACAGCGGTTGTCACGAACAGCAGAATAGACCTGCGCATGCGTTCCTCCTCATTTGCCATGAAGTATCCACTTCTCACGTACCACCTTGCCCTCTGCTCTCACCTCCTGTGCGGCCAAGTTCTCCTGGGAGCGCGCCAGAACGACGTCTGGTCCCTACGCTTCTTCATGCCTAATAGAGCTGGCACATAGAGTTCGAACACGGGCATCGTAACAGAGGCGCCCTCGGGCGTCAAGGAGAGCCCTGGCTTCATGACATCTCCGGCAGCCACTGGGCGAGATCTTGCACATGGCGCTCCAGCTCCGCCAGGTGATACTGGTCCAGGGCAAACGCCGGCTGGCGGCAGTAGGCGGTGGCGATGACCCTACGCCGTGCCAGCAGCGCCTTCTCGCAGGCGATCAGCATCTCAATAGACTGCATCATGAAATTCAATAGCGGCAGCAGTCGCTGGTGGAAGGCATGTCCCTCGTCCCCACCACTTTGCAGAAGCCCAAAGAGGTGTACAAAGGCCTCGCTCAGCGACGCGCTGGGCATGCAGCCCACCGCGCCTCGGGCTAAAGCGTCGGGGAGCTGTAAGCCCAGGTAGCCCACCAGGGTTTTCAGGCGCCCCCCAGATACCTGGTGCAGGGCGCTGATCAATGGCCCTGGAGGGACGTAATCCACTTTGACGTACGCCAGATTCGCATGCTGCTGGTGCAGCGCCACAAACGTCGCCGGGTCAATGGTCCGCCCGGTCTGCAGCGGCGCGTACTGGATGATGATGGGAACTGTGACCGTGTGAGCAATGGCCTGGATGTGGCGCACCATGGCATCGGCGCTGGGCCCCAGGAAGAAGGGGGGCATGAGCATCAGGGCATCTGCTCCCAGGGCTTCAGCCTCCTGGGCCCGCTGCACCGCCACTTCCAGGGCGTGATCAGTAATGGAGATAATCACCGGCACTCGCCCGGCAGCGCGATTTACCAGGAGCTGGGCGGTGCGGGTGCGCTCTGCATCGGACAGCTTGTAGTACTCGCTGGCCAGGCCAAACAGCGCTATTCCCTGGACCCCGGCGCCAATGCTGAACTCGATGAGCCGCGCCAGACTCTCCTCATCTACTGTGCCCTGCTGGGTGAAGGGCATGGCCAGGATGGGGATGATGCCACCTAGCGCTGGGCGCGTAGCGTCACCCTTCATAGCGGTACTCCCTCAGGGCGTCCCGGTTGAGTTCCACCCCCAGCCCCGGCCGGTCTGGCGGGACTATATGGCCGCTACTAGCCTCCACCTCGCCAGTGAACAGCTTCCAGAACATGGTGTTCCCGTCGGCGGGCTCGACGTTGGGGAAATACTCGATCATGGTACAGGCCGGCGACGAGACGATCAGATGCAGGTTGTGGGCCTCGTTGGAATGTGGCAGGATCGGGACGTGGTGCGCTTCAGCCAGGGCACAGATCTTCTTGGCCTCGGTGAGCCCGCCCACCCGGTTGACGTCGGGCTGATAGATGTCTGCCACCTGGCGCTCCATGAGTTCCTTGAAGCCGTACTTGGTGTACTCGTGCTCTCCCATGGAAATACGCGTGGGCAGCTCTCTGGTCAGGTAGGCGTAGCCGTCCAGGTCGTCTGGCACCAGTGGCTCCTCGATCCAGGAGAGGTGGTAGTCTCTCAGGCGCCGCTCCATCTCCACGGTGTACGGCACGTCCC
>JACQHA010000201.1 GCA_016199255.1 Deinococcus sp. | reverse complement strand
TGGTGGTGGCGCCTCCCCAGCCGGTGGCACCCAGCAACACTATCCCGGCAGTGACCTCCCAGAGTGCTGTGCCCCCCATCCCCTCCCTGAATCCCACCAGAGACAGTGGTTTGGGTGCGCCACCTCAGGGCCTGGGCAGTGCCCCCTCGGCAGTGGGGAGCGCCCCCCAGCAGCCGGCGACGCCGCCCGCCCGCTCTGAATCCTTTGGCTTGCGGGGTGGTGAAGAGGGCACCTGTGCCATCCAGCTAGCAGCTGGCGCCAACGTGGAGGATTTGGAGCGGCGCATTGCCCAGCTCACCGCCCGCGGCTATAGGGCCTTCCGCCTGGCCCAGACTGGCAGCCGGATCCAGCGGCTGCGGGTGGGTTATTTTGCCACTGCCATCGAGGCTGACGAGGTGCGGCAGGTCATGGTGCAGGAATTCGGCTACAGTGAGGCTTTTCTGGTGGGGTGTGAGTAGGGTGCTGACCCTGGCTCAGGCAGGGAGGGCCGGCGGTGCGCGACATAACAGTGCTGGGTAGCCTCAACATGGACCTGGTAGCCCGCTGCCCCAGGCTGCCAGTGGCGGGGGAGACGGTGCTGGGCAGTGCCTTTGCCACCTATCCGGGCGGGAAAGGCGCCAACCAGGCAGTGGCCGCTGGCCGGCTGGGTGGGAAGGTGCGCATGGTGGGCCTCTTAGGTGACGATGACTTTGCTGGCCCCTTGCGCCAGAGCCTGCGCCAGGCCGGGGTCGATGATAGCCAGGTGTTGACGGTGCCACAATGTTCCACGGGCGTAGCCCTTATTGCCGTCAGTGATGATGGTGCCAACCAGATCGTGGTGGTGCCTGGCGCCAACGCTTCCGTCGTGCCACAGGAGGTACCAGCGGTGCAAGGCCTGCTCTTGGCGGTGCTGGAGATTCCCCTGGCCACAGTAGTGGCAGCGTTTGCCTCGGCCCGGGCCGCTGGAGCGCTCACGGTGCTGAACCCGGCGCCAGCAGTACCGCTGCCTGAGGATCTCTTGAAAGCTGCTGACTATCTGGTGCCCAATGAAACCGAGCTGGAAGTGCTGGTAGGGGTGAAAATGCACTCCAGCGCTGAGGTGCGGCGGGGCGCCAGCCTCCTCCGTTCCCGCGGCGCGCACACGGTGGTTGTGACCCGTGGTGCCGCCGGCGCTTTTGTGCTGAGCGATGCCGGGGAGCTGAATATTCCTGCCTTCAAGGTGGAGGTGGTGGACACTACTGCTGCCGGCGATGCCTTCTGTGGGGCGCTGGCCGTAGCCCTGGCCGAAGGACAGGCGTTAGAGCCTGCGCTCTATTTCGCTTCGGCGGCGGCAGCCATCAGTGTCACCCGGCAAGGGGCCCAGCCTTCCCTGCCGCAACGGGCCGAAGTAGAACAGTTTCTGGCAGCCCACAAACCCGCTGCCTAGCCAGTGCTCTGCATGCCTGCCGCCAGACCGGCAATGGAGGCCTTGATCAGTTGCTCGATTTCGGAGCGCTGTGGATCCTCGGGCAGCAATTGCCGGTAGTCTCCTAGTAACCGCACCTGCACATAGTTCAGGGGATCGGCATAGGGCTTGCGCAGCTGGATGGAGCGCTTGAGCACCGGGTAGTCGGCCAATAGCTCTCCCTGGCCGGTGACGCCGGCCACTGCTTGGGTGGCCTGGTGGAACTCGGCCTGGACCAGTCCAAAAATCTGCTCCCGGCTGGCTTCAGCGCTTACCAGGTCGGCATAGAGCCGGGCGATGCCCAGGTCCACCACCGCCAAGGAGCGGCTGATATTGGCAATCAAGGTACTGAAAAACGGCCAGCGGGAGTACATCTGCCGCAGCAGCCCGGCGCTGGCGGGCCGCTCCAGGAACTTGGCCAGGGCGCTGCCGGCACCGTACCAGCCGGGGAGCAGGTAGCGCGCCTGGTTCCAGGCGAAGACCCAGGGGATGGCCCGCAGGTCCGATAGCCGGGAGCTGGCGCTGCGCCGGGCAGGTCGGGAGCCCAGGTTGAGCCGGCTGATTTCTTCAATAGGGGTGGCACCCTGGAAGAAATCCATGAACCCTGGCGCTTCCACCAGTTCCCGGTAAGCCTGATAGGCTCGCTCGCTCACCTGTTCCATCAAGTCCAGCCACGGCTCGGGCACCGCCTGGTCATGGCCTATGGCGGCGCGCAGCGCAGCATTGACCACCTGCTCCAGATTCCGGTGGGCGATGGCCGGGTGGGCATAGCGCTCTGCTGCCACTTCCCCCTGCTCAGTGAAGCGGATGCCGTGTAAGACTGTGCCTGGCGGGCCACCAAGAATCGCCTGGCTCACTGGCCCGCCGCCCCGGCCCACGGTGCCGCCCCGGCCGTGGAAGAAGCGTAGCTTGACCTGGGTGCTTCTGGCTTGCGCCACCAGCCCCTGCTGTGCCTTGAAAAGCTCCCAGTTGGAGGTGATGAACCCTCCATCCTTATTGGAGTCGCTGTAGCCCAGCATGACCTCCTGGCTGTTACCCCTGGCTAAGAGCTGCCAGCGGTAGGGAGTGGACTGGAAGAGGGCGCGCAGCACACTGGGCGCTCGCCTCAGGTCGTCGATGGTTTCAAACAGGGGCACAATGTCTAGCTGGCTGGTGGTAACGCCATAACGCCTGGTGAAGAGCCCCGCCTCCTTTGCCAAAAGCAGCACTGCCAGCAGGTCACTGGGCTGCTGGGTATTGCTGATGATGTACGTATCCAATGCCTGGGGCGATAACCGGCGGACTAGCTCACTCATGGTGCGGAAGGTCTCTATCACCCGCGCCGTGCTCTCGCTGAACGCTGCCCAGGGCGGGATGAGGGGCCGGGCGCTGGAGATCTCCCGCTCCAGCACCTGGACCCGGGCCGCTTCGTCCAGCTGGGCGTAGCGGTCCAGCACTTCCACCCGCTGGAAGATCTCCTCCAGGGCTTTGGTGTGCTCACTGCTGTTTTCCCGCACGTCCAGTTTCGCCAGGTGAAAGCCAAAGACCTGCACCTGCCGCATCACGTCTGCCAGCCGGTCCTGGGCAGGCCGGGCGCCGCCATTGGCCTCCAGGCTGCGCTGTAGCACTGCCAGGTCTTCGTAAAACTCCTCTGGCGTCGCATAGCCGCTGGTTTCCACTGTGCCCTCGCCCAGGCTATCCTTGAGCTTCTTCCACACGAGACTGAGCCACAACCGGTTCTTCTCTGAGGGATTGCGGCGCTGGGTGGCGGCCACCACCCGGGGGTGCCGGGCGGTTTCCCGGGCCAGGGCCCGCTCCAGCTCTGGGGAGATGGGCACCTTCTGGGTGGACTGGCTGAGACTGGAGATCAGCTGCTCCACCTCGCGCACATACCAGCTCAGCACCGTGCGCCGCTGCGCCAGCGCAATACGCAGCGTCACCTCAGGCGTTACGTTGGGGTTGCCGTCCCGGTCGCCACCAATCCAGGAACCAAAGCGCAGGAACGGTGGCAGAGGAGGCAACTGCCTGTAATGCCTGGCCAGGCAGCGCTGCAGTTCCCAGTAGAACCCTGGCACTGCATGGAACAGCACCGTGTCAAAGTAATACAGCCCGTTGGTGTGTTCTTCTTCCAGCGACGGCCGCTGGCTGCGTACCTCATCGGTCTGCCACAAAGTGGCGATGTCGGCAGCAATAGCCTCCTCAATGCGCCTGGTCTCCCGGGGGAAGCGGGGCTGCTCCAGGGCCGCAAGATAATCGCTAATGTGGCGCAGCTTGGAGAGTATAGTCTTGCGCCGGGCCTCAGTGGGGTGGGCGGTGAAGACAGGGATGACTGGTGTGTGCTGAATCAGCTCTACGACCTGCTGGGCGTCCAGGCCGCGTTCCTTGAGCGCCGCAGCCAGTTCCCGCAGGCTCTCGGGCGGTGTGGCCTGGGTATTCTCCCGCTCCCGCAGCGCCCTGATGCGCTGGTGGATTTCAGCAATGTTCACCAGCTGGAAATACGTGGAGAAGGCGCGCACAATCACCTGGGCGTCACTTAAGGAAAGCCCCCGGATGATGCTACGCAGCTCAGTGTCATCGCCGGTTCTGGCCCGCACATCAATCGAGAGCCGGCGAATGCGCTCCTCCAGCTCATAAAAATCGGCTCCAGCCTGCTCCACGATGGTGATGCCTAGCATGTCGCCCAGCAGGTGGATGTCGTCACTAATGGTGCGTGGCATAGGTTATGGCAGCAATTGGTCCAGGGTGGTTTCAAGGTAGTGCTGGCGCCACTGGGGTTTGACCCGGTCCAAGAGCAGGGCCAGCCCATAGCCCAGGGCGGCCAAGCTGGCGTTGTCCACCGGCTCTAGGCCCACATCCCGCAATTCCTGGGCGTATTGTTGCCAGGCCCGGGCCCAGAGCTGTTCCGGGGTTTCAGCATCGGCCAGTGCGGCGTACGCCGGCTCCAGGGTAGCGCTACTAGCGGCTTCTATGATCTTGAGAGCAGCGTAGCGCGCTCCCCCCAGCCGCCACTCCAGCCAGGTGAAATAAGCCCAGGTGGCCCCGCTTCCAGTCTTCATGGCCAGCAGCTCGGCGAGTACCTGGCGCAGCGCTTGAATGGCATCTGCTTCGTAACGCAGCTCCTGATCACTCAGGGCGCTCCCACTTCGCCACAGGCTGTAGCCAACGTGGTGGAGCAGCGTGCGAATGCTCTGGTCCTGGAAGCAAACCAAGCTCACCTGGGGGCTGGGAGGGTGAGCCAGGTGCTTGGTGTAGTGGAGCTGGTAGCTGTGAAACAGGCGGCCCAGCGTGGTGAGCAATAGGTCCGCCGGAGCCGCTGGTATTGGTAGCAGCAGCGCGGTCTCCACGCCAGCCAGCACCATGACCTCGCTTCGTGGCTCTGCCGGGAGTGGCCCATACGGCAGGCTCTCGCAGATTGAGAAATTCGCTGGCGGCGAGGGGTGGCCAACGAGCCACAGCCGGCTCTGCTGTTGCACCCCAACTGCCAGGGGCAGGTCCCCCCACCCGGCCCAGAGCCGGTTGCCACAAGCTCGAATGAGAGCTTGGGCTTGCTGGGCGATGATCACGTGCTGGGCTAGGTCAGTGGGCATATCCTGTTCCATTGTCGAGAAACCCAAGGCCGGGCACTTCCGGCGCTCCCATCATATATCGGCCTGTTGCCGTTGGTGCCCAAGCCACCACCAGAGCTTGGCGTGGTTCATGCGGCGCACGGAGTAGGGGGCGCCTCCTTAGCCTTTAGGCTTGCGGGGACCAAGCGCCAGGTGCAGTGGGGGCGTGGGAGGGAGCTGCCACTGGATCTCGCCGTGCCCGGTGGCCTGGTGCAGGGCGTTGGCGCCATCGATGCCGCGCCGGTAGGCCTTTTCGAAAGCCATCAGGTCCCGGGCCTCAATAGCTGCAGCCATGGCCGCCAGGTATCCCTGGTCGTAAGCCTCCAGGTACTTGGCCATCTTGGGCCGGGTGATAGCCCCTGCCTTGAACAGGCTCTGGATCTGGTGTAGCTGGTGGGCGGCCAGCTCCCAGTTGCCACCCTGGGCGGCGTAGTACAGGATCCAGTAGCGCTCTCCCACCTCCACCATCAGCCGCCCTAAGCCTGGTTGGATGCCGGCTAACTGGTCCAGGGTCAGTTCCCCATGTCTGGTATGCCCTACGGGCTGGGTGGGTGTGCTGGTCGCGGTGGTTCCTGCGGCCTTCTTCGGCATAGACCCTCCTCACTGGAAATCTGCCTGCGACCTTTAGCGACGTTTAGCCCTGACGCCGCGCACCAAGGTGGCTGACCGGAAGAGAATACCATCGCAGACTAGATGGGAAATCAAACCGCCGGCAGCATAGGCACCCAGGATATACCCCGCCCGCAACGCCGCCAGGCCGCTATAGCCAAAGGCCCGCGTGGCCAATAATCCCAGATAACCCGTGACGCCTCCTAGTAGGACGGCAGCCAGCAGGGTATGGGTACCCTGGCGGTGGCCAGGCAGCAGGGCAGCCAGGAACCCGGCAGCCAGCTGGCCCACCACCAGGGCCAGCAGCCCCACCACCAGCTCAGCCTGATACGGCCACCAGCGCACCTGGAGACGAACGAGCAAACTGGCGACTACTTGCTGTGGCTGGGGCTGAGAGAGGCCGGCAGCCAGCGCCGCGCCGCAGCACAGCAGGGTCAGAGCCAGTCTAAAGCGCCGCCCGGGGATGCTGTTAGCCAGGTCGATATCGGGGAACGAGGCGCCAAGCAGCGCCAGGGGATAGCCAGCGGCCACCAGCGGCACCCACTCCACTGCCCGGGCGTCAGCGGCGCTGGCCACTGCAGCGGTGGTGAACGACACCACCACCCAGGCCCCAGTGCTGCAGCGCACATGTTCCCGGTAGCTACCCACACTAAGCGGTTCTAGCCGCCTGCTCAGCGGCCCGGAATACCTCGCTAATGGCTACACCGTATTCTAATGCTGCCCGCCGGCAGTCCTCGTACTCTGGCGCCAGCCGCTCCACGCCGGCGCCCCAGGCCCGCTTGACCTGGATGGGACCGTAGGCGGTGTCTACCTGCAGCAGCTCTCGCCGCAGCTTGCGCCGCTCCATTTCCATCAGGCGCACGCCAGTGGCGGTGGTGTGCCTGAGCACCTGGGCTGAGAGCTGCTCTGCCAGCTCTGGCGGGCACAGGACCGACAACATAGTCCCAGGGCGGCCCTTT
>JACQHA010000210.1 GCA_016199255.1 Deinococcus sp. | reverse complement strand
CCACCTTCCCGGCGCAGGCGGCAAGAGAAATGGGCTTGACCCAGGTGCCCCTGATGTGTGCCACCGAGATTCCTGTCCCTGGGGCGCTGGTGCGCTGTGTGCGGGTGCTACTGCACGTTAATACCTCAAAGGCCCAGCACGAGCTGCGCCATGTGTACCTGCGGGGTGCGGAACAGCTCCGGCCCGATCTGGCCCAGGCGGCACCGGGCCAGGCCTCGGTGCGGCCGCCACCGCGCTATGGCACGGTAGCCATTGTCGGGGTGGGGCTCATTGGCGGCTCCATTGGCCTGGGCCTCCGGTCCAAGTACCTGGCCAGGGAAGTGGTCGGGCTCGATGTCCAGCAGGAGATCATTGACCTGGCGGTGCGGCTGGGGGCCATTGACCGTGGCTACATCGCTCCTGGGGACTGGCTGGGAGAGGCAGAGCTGGTGGTCCTGGCAACGCCTGTAGGGCTGATCCCTGAGGTGGGGCGCCGGATCCTGCCTAATCTGGCCCCCAGGGCGCTGCTCACCGATGTAGGGAGCACCAAAGCCCCAGTTGTCCAGGCCCTTTCAGATCTGCCACAGGGTAGGGAATTCATTGGCGGCCATCCCATGGCCGGCAGTGAGTTCGCCGGTGTCCAGGCGGCCCGGGCCAGTTTGCTGGAAAACGCGGTCTACGTCCTCACCCCCACGCCGCACACTGATCCTCAGGCGTTGGCCAAGCTGCGGGGCTTCGTCACTGACCTGGGGGCGAAGCCGCTGGAGCTCGATCCGCAGCAGCACGACCTGCTGGTGGCGTCTGTCAGCCACTTGCCCTACCTGATTTCCCTCGGGCTCATGAACCTGCTTGGCGATTCCCCAGACCTTGAGCTACTCCAGCTCCTGGCAGCCGGCGGCTTCCGGGACATTACCAGGATTGCTTCTGGTAATCCGGTTATGAGCCGGGATATGGTGGTTTCCAACCGGGCAGCACTGAAAGACGCCTTGGCAGCTTTCAAGACCCGTCTGGCTGGCCTGGAAGAGTTACTGGACGACGGCGGCGAGCTGTTAACGCTAGGGGAGAGGGCCAAGCAGGTGCGAGACTCAATCCCCGTGGTGCAGCGCAGCTTGCTTGCTACTCGCTACCAGCTCATTGTGGCTGTACCCGACCGGCCTGGGCAGCTGGCCCGGATCACCGGTACCTTGGGCGACGCTGGCATCAACATCAAAGAGATCGAAATCGTCGCGATCCGGGAGCTAGGCGGGGCGCTCCGGCTGGGGTTCGAGTCCGACGAGGACCTGGCCCGGGCACGCACCCTGTTGGAGCAGGCTGGCTACGAGTGCCGGTCCACCCGGTAGCTTCGCTTGACTCGCCCGGAGTGGCGGCTAATAATTCGGCTGGCTATGCCACTAGCTGCGCTCCATGTTATGGCTGGTGGAAGAACGGTGTGGCCAGCTGCCTGTGCTTGAGCTGAGGTGGGCAGGGGGAGGGGGAGAACATGCCTGAGAGGTACCGTAACTACCTTGGCGGTGAGTGGGTAGAGGCTGCGGCGGGCCAGACCTATGAGCGCCACAATCCGGCTGACACCCGCGAGCTGGTCGGCCTATTTCCTAGCTCAGGGCCAGAGGATGTGCGCCGGGCGCTGGAGGCCGCTGCCGGAGCCCAGCCTAAGTGGGCAGGGCTGAGTGGTCCAGAGCGCGGTAAGTACCTGCACAAGACAGCAGATGTTCTGGAGCGGCGGCTGGAGGAGGTAGCCCGGGGCCTGACCCAAGAAGAGGGGAAGACCATAGGCGAGGCCAGGGGTGAGGTGGCGCGGGGGGTTACCATCTTGCGCTACTACGCCGGCGAGGGATCGCGCCAGGTGGGGGAGGTGATCCCCTCTGCAAACCCCCGGACACTGCTCTTTACCACCCGTGCGCCGCTGGGGGTGGTGGCACTCATCACCCCCTGGAACTTTCCGATCGCTATCCCGGTGTGGAAACTGGCTCCAGCACTGGTATATGGCAATACGGTGGTACTCAAGCCGGCAACCCTGGCGCCGCTCACTGCGCTGCGGGTCGCAGAGTGCTTTGCTGAAGCTGGATTGCCGCCTGGGGTGCTGAACATCGTGACCGGTTCAGGCTCCGGTATCGGCCGGGAGCTGGTAACCCACGCCTACACCCGTGCCGTGAGCTTCACTGGCTCCAACAGCGTTGGCAAGACCATTGCCCAGTGGGCCATGGAGCGGGGCATCAAGTACCAGCTGGAAATGGGCGGGAAGAACCCGGTGATTGTGCTGGGCGATGCCGATCTACCACAGGCAGTGGAACTTACTGTTTCCGGAGCCATGCGCTCCACCGGGCAAAAGTGCACGGCCACCAGCCGGGCCATTGTGCTGGAGGGAATCGCCAAGAAGTTCACCGACATGGTGGTGGAGCGGATAAAGAGCCTCAAGCTCGGCCCGGGGGCGGACGAGGCTACATATTTGGGGCCGCTGGTATCTGAAGAACAGCGCCGCACGGTGCTGGAATACATTGCCGTTGGCGAAAGCGAGGGAGCGCGGCTCCTCTGCGGCGGTAAGGTTCCCTCGGATGCGATGTACTCCCACGGCTACTATGTAGAGCCTACGGTGTTCACTGAAGTGACACCTCAGATGCGGATTGCCCAGGAAGAGATCTTCGGCCCGGTGCTGGCTATTATGGTGGCCCAGTCGTTGGACCAGGCAATAGCACTGGCTAACCACAGCCGGTTTGGCTTGTCGGCATCGATTTGCACCCGCGACCTGAACGCAGCGCTGGAGTTTGCCAGCCGCATTGAGGCGGGGATGGTGCGCGTCAATGGTGAAACCGCCGGCGTCGAGCCCCAGGCCCCCTTTGGGGGCTTCAAGGCCTCTAGCTCTTACTCCCGGGAGCAGGGGCGGGCGGCGCTGGAGTTCTTCACCCAGGTCAAGACGGTATCCATAGACCGGGCAGGGAAGTAGCTATGCAACTCTGCCGCTTCCTAGTTCCTGGGCAGGGAGGCCGGATTGGGCTGGTGCGCTCCGGGAGCGTCATTGACCTGACTTCACTTGATCCTCGCCGGTTCGGGGCATTGGAGACACTGCTTTCCCAAAGTGATCTGGCAACAGAGCTGGAGAAAATCACCGCCCAACCCAGGTATAGCTTCCAGGAACTGGACCGGTCCCCTGGCCCGTATCCCTACTTGTTGCCGCCTATAGATACCCAGGAGGTGTGGGCGGCGGGTGTCACCTATACCAGGAGCCGCCAGGCGCGGATGACCGAGTCAGGGTCTGCCGGCAGCTTTTATGACCGGGTGTACACAGCACCCCGGCCCGAGCTGTTCTTCAAAGCCACTCCACACCGCACGGTGGGTCCCAATGCTCCAGTAGTAATTCGTACTGATGCCAAGTGGAATGTACCCGAGCCAGAATTAGCCCTGATGCTATCGCCGGAGTTAAGATTGGTAGGGTACACCATCGGGAACGACATGAGTTCCCGGGATATCGAAGGCGAGAACCCCCTGTACCTACCTCAGGCCAAGGTGTACCTGGGGAGCTGTGCCCTGGGGCCGGTGGTGACCCTGGCCCAGGCCGTCCCTGACCCCAAGGCCCTGCGTATCTCTTTGGTGATCCGGCGGGGAAATCAGGTGGCGTTTGCTGGGGACACCTCGGTGGGGAACATGAAGCGCTCCTTCGACGAGCTCATCAGCTACTTGGGCAAGGATAACGCTTTCCCTCACGGTGCCATTCTGCTCACTGGAACTGGCGTTGTGCCGCCGGATAACTTCACCCTCGAGGCCGGAGACCTCTTAGAGATTAGTGTCAACGGTATTGGCACGTTGCGTAATCCGGTGCGAAGAGGAGCTTAGAGTGACCACTGCCCCACTGATCCAGGTGCGCAGCATTAGCAAGGCCTTTCCTGGCGTCCAGGCACTCATTAAGGTAGACCTGGAGGTGCAGGGAGGCGAGGTGCATGCGGTTATCGGCGAGAACGGAGCAGGGAAGTCAACCCTGATGAAAATTGTGGCCGGGGTCTACAGCCGCGACGCCGGGGAGATCTTGCTCAAAGGGCGAAAAGTCGAGATCACCAACCCCCGCCAGGCCATGGACCACGGCATCAGCATGATTCACCAGGAGCTGAACCTGGCGCCGAATCTGTCGGTGGCAGAAAATATCTTCCTGGGCCGGCTTCCCAAGTCCGGAGCTTTTGTTGACTGGAACAAGCTCTATGCCGATGCCCAGGCGCTAGTGGACCGGCTGGGGATTGAGTTGAATGTGCGTGCCCTGGTGGAAGATCTGACTGTGGCCCGGCAACAAATGGTGGAGATCGCCAAGGCGCTGTCGCGCAATGCCGAGGTGATCGTCATGGACGAGCCCACCTCGGCGCTCACTGAACGCGAGACCGAGACCCTCTTCCAGATCATCGGCCGGCTCAAGAC
Organism: Deinococcus sp.; assembly: GCA_016199255.1. GTDB lineage: Bacteria > Deinococcota > Deinococci > JACQHA01 > JACQHA01 > JACQHA01. The sequence continues at coordinate 4,917 of JACQHA010000210.1, read as the reverse complement.
CCAGGGTGTGGCGGTGGTGTACATAAGTCACCGGCTGGAGGAGATCTTCAGAATTGCCGACCAAGTGACGGTGCTGCGCGATGGGCAGCTAGTGGGAACCCATCTCGTCAAAGACGCCACTTCCCCAATGCTGATCAGCATGATGGTAGGCCGAGAGCTGACCACGTTGTTCCCGAAAGAGCAGGTGGAGATTGGGGAGCCGGTGCTAGAAGTACGCCACCTAACCCGTCGAGGAGTTCTGGACGACATCAGCTTCGTCCTGCGCCGGCGGGAAATCCTGGGTGTGGCAGGCTTGATCGGTGCCGGGCGCACCGAGCTAGTACGGGCTTTATTTGGTGCCGACCCTAAGGATAGTGGAGAGATCCTGCTAGAAGGCAAGCCAGTGCGTATCAGAAATCCCCGGGATGCCCTTCGGCTAGGGTTTGGCTTCGTCACCGAAGACCGGAAACTGCAGGGGCTGATCCTAGGAATGACGGTGCGGGAGAACGTCACCCTGGCCAGCCTGTGGGGGATGACTCGCCTGGGCTTTGTGGACTTCGCCCAGGAGCGGGAGGTTACCGCTGACTACATCAAGAAGCTAGACATCCGCACCCCTAGCCAGGAGCAGGAAGTGCTGAACCTCTCAGGCGGGAACCAGCAGAAGGTGGTGGTTGCCAAGTGGCTGGCTACCAGGCCCAAGATTCTCATTATGGACGAACCCACCCGGGGCATTGACGTAGGCGCCAAGGCCGAGGTACACGCCCTGATGAGCCGCCTGGCCAAAGATGGGGTGTCAATTATTATGATTTCCAGCGAGCTGCCCGAGATCCTGGGCATGTCTGACCGCATCTTGGTCGTGAAGGAGGGGCGCATTAACGGGGAGTTCACCAGGGAGCAGGCCACCCAGGAGGCAATCCTGGCCTGCGCTGCCTAGAGGGAGTCAGGGAAGATGGCAGTGCGCGAACGGGCAGTGGCGGTTCCGGCGCGGCCGGTACCCCGGGGGGCTGTAAGTCGGCGTTTCTTCCAGCGCTTCGGTACCCTATTGATCCTCTTGGCGCTGTGCCTGGTATTCACCGTCATCGGCCCGTGGCGCAACCGCCAGGGGCCGTGCGACGTGTGGGAGCAAGTTGCTAGTCTCACCCTGGTGAAAGATGGCAGCATCTGCCAGCCGGTGTTTGCCTCCAAGGTCAACATTCTCAATGTCATCCGGCAAGTGTCGGTCACGGGCATCATTGCCGTCGGGCAAACCCTGGTGATCCTGATTGGCGGCATTGACCTAGGGGTGGGCTCCATCGTGGCGTTCAGTGGCGTGATTGCCGCCATTCTGCAGCGTGACGGCTATGGGTTCCTCGCCTCCATGCTCTTGCCGCTGGCGATTGGCGCCACCACCGGTCTGGTGGTGGGCACCTTGGTTACCAAGGGCAACATGCCATCGTTTGTGGTGACGCTGGGGGTTATGGCCGGGCTACGTGGGGCAGCGCTGCTGTCCACCGACAATGGGTTGCCTATTCGAGGGCTCAAGGACGACTTCAGGTTTATAGGAACCGGCTACCTTGATTTCTTGCCATTTCATGGGTCCCAGTTGCTCATCCCAGTGCCCATCCTGGTGTATGTAGTGATCATTGCTTGTGGCAATATTCTGCTGCGGCGCACTAGCCTGGGTCGTTACATCTACGCTATTGGTGGCAATGAGAATGCTGCTCGGCTATCTGGCATCAACGTGGACGCTGTGAAAACTCTGGTTTTCATCCTCTGCGGTTTCTCTGCCTCACTGGCCTCCCTAATCCTCACCGCCAGGCTGAACTCAGGCTCTCCTATAGCCGGTGATGGCTATGAGCTCGATGTGATCGCTGGGGTGGTGATAGGCGGTACAAGCCTCTCTGGCGGCAGGGGGTCAGTGTTTGGCACTCTTATTGGCTCACTACTGATTGGTGTGCTGGGCAACGGGTTGGTGCTGATGAATGTGTCCGCCTACTACCAGTACGTGATCCGGGGAGCTATCATTGTGGGCGCCGTGCTGGTGGATCAGATCAGCCGCCGCCGCAATCGCTAGTCGTCTAGGAGGTGGTCAGCAGGAAAATCTGGTCGCAACTATACTTGAACTGGAGAGAATATTCTTAAGGAGGGAAACAGCATGAGGAATATCGTTCGGCTTTTTGGGGTACTCATCCTTGGCGTGGCTATGTTCTCCCTAGGCGTGGCCCGTCAGGAGACACTGGACATCGCCTACTCCATTCCTGGCTCGGTCTTCCCCTTCTTCGCCGTCATGTTCGATGGGGCGCAGGCCGCAGCCGCGGAGATTGGCGGCGTGAACATCATCGAGCTTGATGGCCAGGATGACGATGCCACCCAGCTTGCTGGATGTGAGAACGTCATCGCTCAGGGCGTCGACGGCATCGTCATCAGCCCGCGTACTGTGGATGGGCTAGCTGGTTGCTTCGCGGCTGCTGCCGCCGCCAATATCCCGGTGGTGACCGTGGACCGGCGGGCAGCGGCTGGTACCCCCATCCTGGCCCATGTGGGTGCTGACAACGTGGCCGGTGGCCGGGCTGCCGGAAACTACATCGCCCAGCGCCTAAATGGCCAGGGCAGAGTTATCGAGCTGCAGGGCACGCCAGGCGCCTCTCCAGCCATTGACCGGAGCGCTGGCTTCAACGAGGCCATCGCTGCGTTCCCGGGGATTGTGCGGGTGGCCCAGCAGACTGCGCTTTTCAACGCCGACCAGGGCCTCATCGTGACCGAGAACATCCTATCCAGCCTGGGCTCTTCTGCTGAGAACCCGGGCTTTGAGGGGCTGTTCGCCGCCAACGATGATATGGTGTCTGGTGCCGTAGAGGCCGTTGAGGCCCGCGGCCTCAACCCCGGCAACTTCGTCATTGTGGGCTTTGATGCCCTCGACTTCGCCCTGGACCTCATTGAGGAGGGCAAGCTCACGGGCACTGTAGATCAGTTCCCCAATGAGCAGGCAGGGTTGGCCGTGGGTACCCTGGTGGACTTCATCAGGAACGGCGTCCGGCCCAGCAACGAGACGGTGCTGCTGGACCCGAGTGTGATCACCATCGACAACATCAGCGAGGCCTCGACTCCAAGGGTTCCTTAAGGTTTGACGACAGGTGGCCGGGGACATCAGTCCCCGGCCACTGTTTATGGAGGACCGACATGGCTAATTACCGGGCCGAGCTAGTGGGGGTGTTCGGCTACCCTGTTGATGAGAACCCTACGGTAATCATGCAGGAGGCAGCGTTCCGGGCAGCTGGCCTGAACTGGCGCTATCTGACCATCAAGGTGCCGCCCGAAGCGTTGGCTGATGCGGTGACGGGCCTGAAGGCCTTCGGCATGCGGGGCATCAACCTGACCATCCCGCACAAGCGGGCCATAATTCCTTTTCTGGATCAACTGACCCCGGCGGCGGAGCTGATTGGCGCCGTCAACACCGTGGTGAACAAGGACGGCAAGCTGCTGGGGGAGAACACCGATGGCAAGGGCTTCATAATGGGCCTGCGCCAAGACGCCAAGCTCGATCCCGCAGGCCGGAGCGCAGTGGTGCTGGGAGCTGGTGGTGCAGCGCGGGCCATTGCGGTAGAGCTGGCGCTGGCTGGGGCGAAACGCATCATTGTTGTGAACCGCACCCCGGAGCGGGGGCAGGAGCTGGTGGGGTTGCTCAACAAGCGCACCAAGGCCACTGCCGAGTACGTTCCCTGGCAGAAGCCGTACTCGGTGCCTGCGGGCATTGACACCTTGGTGAACGCTACCTCCATTGGCCTGTTTCCCAATGTGAATGATGTGCCTAAGGTCGACATGGTCTCGATTCGCAAGGGGCTCTTGGTGTGCGACGTGATCCCCAATCCCCCGGTAACGGCGTTTATGAAAGCTGCCGGGAAGCGTGGTGCCACCGTCATGAGTGGCCTGCCCATGCTGGTGTACCAGGGGGCCATTGGGTTCAAGCTCTGGACCGGGGTGGAAGCCCCAGTGGCGGCCATGCGCCAGGCCTTGGAGAAGGAGTTCGCCAATGGCTAGGCTGCAGGGGAAAGTGGCTCTGGTCACCGGCGGCGGCCGGAGCATTGGCCGGGCCATTAGCCTCCGGCTAGCCCAAGAAGGGGCGCGGGTAGCGGTGAACTACTTCGCTGGGGACCCACCGGCGAAGGGGGAGGCGGAAGCCACCTGCCGGGATGTCCAGCGGGCCGGCGGTGAAGCCATACCAGTGGAAGCGGACGTGGCAAACCGTGCTCAGGTGGAGCGCATGGTCGCTGAGGTGAAGCGGCGCTGGGGGCCAGTGGACATTCTAGTGAACAACGCTGGCATCGCCATTTTTGGGTTGTTCCTGGAAGTCACCGATGACCTCTGGGAGCGGACCATGGCTACTAACGTCACCGGGATGTTTATATGCTCCCAGGTTGTGGCCGGGGACATGGTGCTGCGCTGCTCGGGCAAGATCATCAACATCACGTCGACAGCCAGCAAAGTAGCCATTCCCAACCTGCCGCATTACTGCACCTCCAAGGCCGCTGCCGGTATGCTCACCCAGGCCATGGCGCTGGATTTGGGTAAGTTCAATATCAATGTCAATGCGGTAGGACCCAGCACCACACCCAGCAAGATGACCGAGAAGCTGCTCAGTGATCCAGAGGTGCGAAGGCGGGAAGAGATGGTGAACCCTCTGGGCCGCTTGGGAACCCCAGAGGACATTGCCGCCGCTGTAGCGTTTCTGGCCTCAGACGACGCCCGGCAGATCAACGGGCATACCCTCATGGTGGATGGCGGGCTCACCATTCGCTCCCCGCAGCTTGACTAGAAGGAGGGCTTTATGCCGGCAGTGAAGCGCATCATTGACCTGACGGCAGACCTGTACCCTAACTGCCCAGTGTGCCCTGGGTTCACGCCGCCGCAGATCACTTTGATCATGAACAGCCCCCAGCACAAGTGGCACATGGAGCAGAT
>JACQHA010000019.1 GCA_016199255.1 Deinococcus sp. | reverse complement strand
TCGGGTATTGTGTCAGGGGGCACATGGGTCACACCTCCGTCTGGGGCTTTGACATGACCCAAGCGTAGGCAACCTCGGTGCCCCCGTCCACCTCCCGCCCAAAAGTGATCAGCGGTCAGCTGACGACCCTCTTGACAGGTCACCTCACTTTGGGCTATCTTTGTGAAGGTTCCCGGGAACGTTCACGGAATGTAACAAGGGGGGCTAGTGAACGGGCTGAAGCGGCGGGTGACTATCAAGGACGTGGCGGCCTCGGCAGGGGTTTCCTACCAGACGGTGTCGCGGGTGATCAACGACCACCCAGATGTGGCCCCAGAGACCCGGGAGCGGGTAATCGAGATCATCCGCAACCTGGACTACCGCCCCAGCGCTATTGCCCGCAGCCTGGTTCTGGAGCGTACCCGGACTCTAGGGCTTATTACTCAGGATCTGAGTGATTACTTCTTCACGCAAGTCATCGTCGGCGCAGAGAGGGAGGCCCGGAAGCAGGGCTACGTCTTTGTCCTGGGCAGCACTGAGCGCAACGCCCAAGACGAGCCCGCCTACTTGCAGCTCCTACTGGAGCACCAGATTGCAGGCATTCTTTTTGCCCGCCCCTCCACTGAGCGCGATCAGCGCCACATTAAGGCCATCGTGGAACGGGGCCTGCCGCTGGTGACCAGCGCTTACCATGCTGAGGATCTCGATCTCACTGTGGTAGACGTGGATAACATTGACGGCGGCTACTGGGCCACGCGCCACCTCTTAGAAAAGGAGCCAGCCCCAGTGGCGATGATCACTGGGCCAGCCGGCTGGCGATCAGTCAACGAGCGGACCGAAGGCTGGCGCCGGGCCCATGCCGCGCTCGGGGTGAAGCCGGGGCCAGTGGAGCAGGGGGACTGGAGCTATGAAAGCGGGTATCAGACTGGCCGACGCTTGTTAAAGCGCGCCCCCAAGCTGAAGGCAGTCTTTGCCCAGAATGACCGCATGGCTATTGCCGCCATTCGGGCCTTCCGGGACGCCGGCCGCCAGGTCCCCCAGAACATCCGGGTGGTGGGCTATGACGACGTCCCAGAAGCCCGCTATGTCCATCCTTCCCTCACCACTATGCGCCAGCCCATGCAGGAGGTGGGGCGCATTGCTACACAAATCCTGGTGGAAACCATCAACGGGAAGCAGCCGGAGCATCGGGAGGTGCTGCTCAAGACAGAGCTCATTGTGCGGGAGTCCAGTAGCTAGGCAACGTCTCCTCTGCTCTGCGCCGGCATGCCACCCGGAAAGGAGGTGCGGGTCTTAAGAGGTGAACCTGGTCCAGCAGAGTTAAGAGCCCGCCTGAGGCGGAGGAGGAAGGAAATGTTTCGAACTCTACGCAGCGGCTTGCTGCTCCTGGCCCTGACGCTGGTGCTGGGCACGGGGATCAGCAGCCTGGCCGCTACCAAGATCACTGTCTGGGGATGGAAGGCGGCTATGGACGTGGTGCGCCAAGTGCTTCCCGATTTCCTCGCGGCGTACCCTGATATTGAAGTGGAGATTGTAGAGATCAGTCCGGCTGATGTGTACCAGAACCTGCCCATTGCCCTCTCGGCTGGCGTAGGCGCGCCAGATGTATCGCTGATCGAGAACAGCCATCTGAGCCAGTTTGTGGATCTGGGAGGCCTCTTAGACATTACCGACCGGGTCCAGCCCTACATGGAGGTCATGAACGACTACAAGTGGGCCGACGCCAGAGATGCTGCTGGGCGCATCTACGCTCTGCCCTGGGACTCTGGGCCGGTAGTCACCTACTACCGCCGGGACATCTTTGAAGCCGCCGGGCTGCCTAGCGACCCGGAAGCCGTGAATGAGCTGATCAGCACCTGGGAGCAGTTCTACGCAGTGTGCCAGGCTATTGTGGCCCAGACCGGCCACATGTGCCTCCCCTTGAACAAGGCCAACGCCAACAATGACTACCGGCTCCTAGAGATGATCCTCTGGCAGCGCGGTCTGGGCTATATTGACCCAGCCACGGGAGCAGTAACCATTGACAGCCCGGAGGCCATTGCGACGCTGGAGTTCGTGGGCCGGTTCTGGGAGAACAATCTGGTATCAGACGAGCAAGCCTGGACTGAAGGCTGGTACAACGGCTTTGCCGCCACCGACCAGAGCGCTGTGGCCACGTTCACTGAAGCGTCTTGGATGGGCGTCTTCTTAAAGACCTGGATTGCCCCTGGCACCAGTGGGCTGTGGGGCGTGGCCCGGATGCCTGCCTGGGAGGAGGGAGGAGTGCGGGCGGCCAACGATGGCGGCTCAGCGTTCGCCATTACCAACCAGGGCCCGAACCCTGATGCCGCCTGGACGTTCATCGAATTCCTCTTGGCCAGGAACGAGTCACAGCTCAAGATGTTCGCCTACTCTGACTTCCTGCCCTCTTTGGAGACCACCTATAGCGACCCGCTGTTCTACGAGGCCGATCCCTTCTTCGGAGGGCAGCCAGCCCGCCTGGTGTACGCCCAGGTGGTGCAGCAGATTCCCGTAGCCGGCATCTACACCCCGGAGTATAACGAGATGAACGCCACGGTCTCAGCCGAGGTCCAGGCCTTTGCTGCCGGCCAGAAGACCGCAGCGCAGGCACTGCAGGATGCTGCCCAGCGCATCAGGGACCTGACTGGCAGGCCGTAACCCGCTAGGTAGGGGGGCGCTTTTAGCGCCCCCCTGGCCAGGAGCCAGGAGATGGCCACCACGCTCGTTGTCCCCCGCATCGCCCGCCACTGGCCGTGGCGGTTCCTCTACCGGCACCGCTGGCCCTATCTGTTCATTTCTCCTTTCTACATTTGCTTTGCCATTTTTACCCTCTACCCGGTACTCTTCTCCCTCTACTTGAGCTTCACTTCCTGGAAAGGCCTGGGGCCTATTAAATGGATAGGCTGGGGAAACTTCCAGCTCCTGCTGCGCGACCGGGTGTTCTGGCAGAGCATGTTAAACGGCGTATTGCTCTTTTTCCTGTACGTGCCGGTGATGACCCTGGCGGCTTTAGTGCTGGCGGTGGTACTGAATTCCCCCCGGGTGCGGGCCAGCAGAGTGTTCCGCACCGCCATCTTCGCCCCCTACGTGACTAACATGCTGGCTGCCGGCTTCGTCTTCCGGATACTCCTGGACACTGGAGATGGGCTGTTCAATATTGCCCTCACCAGACTGGGACTGCCGGCGATCCCCTGGCTAGACAGCCAGTGGGGAGCCCGGGTCTCGCTGGCGATTCTGATCATCTGGGCCTGGCTGGGCTACAACATGGTGATTATGCTCACCGGGCTCCAGACGATTCCCCGAGAGCTCAGCGAGGCGGCATTGATTGACGGCGCTGCCCCCTGGCAGAGCTTCTGGTACATCACTGTGCCCCTCATGCGGCCCATTATCTTGTTCTCTGTCACCTTGTCGGTGGGGGGCACATTTAGCCTGTTCACCGAGGTGTTTGTCCTGACTGGCGGCGGCCCCAGTAACGCCACCATCACTCCCATTCTCTACATTTTCCGGCAAGCTTTTGGCTCGTTCCGGTTCGGCTACGCCTCAGCCCTGGCGTATATCTACTTTGCCTTGATTTTTATCTGGACTGCTGCCCAGGTGCGCTTTTTCAGCCGCGGGGAGGAAAGATGAACACGAGGCTCTGGCTGCGGGTCCAGCTCATGTTCCTGTACGGCGTTCTCATTGCCGTCTCGCTGTTCATGCTTCTCCCCTTCCTGTGGATGCTCAGGACCTCATTCCTGCCCAAGTTTGAGATCTTCACCCATCCCCCTACCATCTTCTCCCCCAACATGAACCTGGACGCCTTCCGGACCATCTGGCTCCAGTACCACGGGGGACAGGTGCTGCTCAACAGTTTCATTATTGCGCTGGGAGCGACGTTGCTGCAGCTCCTCTTCAGCTCTCTGGGGGGTTACAGCTTCGCCAAGTTCGTCTTCCCCGGCCGCAACGCGCTTTTCTTCTTCCTGTTGGGCACGCTCATCATTCCCTTCTCTGTGATTATGGTGCCCCTCTTTGTCGTGATGCGCACGCTGCACTGGATAGACACCTTCTGGGCTTTGATTATTCCCGGCGCCGCCAGCGCCTTCGGCATTTTCTTCACGCGGCAGTACATCCAGCAAGGCATAGAGAGCGAGCTTCTGGACGCCGCCCGGATCGATGGAGCCAGCGAGTGGGGGGTCTACTGGAGCATCGTCCTGCCGGTGATCCGCCCGGGACTCATCTCCCTGGGCCTGATTTTCTTCATGACCCACTGGAACAGCTTTCTCTGGCCTTTAGTGATCCTGAAGAGCCCGGCGAAGTTCACCCTGCCCCTGCTCATTCG
>JACQHA010000208.1 GCA_016199255.1 Deinococcus sp. | reverse complement strand
TTCTGCACCTGGCTGCTCATGGGCTTTTTCAAAGCCATCCCCAAAGACTTAGAAGATGCGGCCCGGGTCGATGGCTGCAGCCGCCTGGGGGCAGTGGTCAGGGTCCTGCTGCCTATTTCCCTCTCGGGCATTCTCACTGTGGTGATCTTTGCCTTCACCCTCACCATGCAGGAATTCGTCTACGCCCTCACCTTTGTCTCGGTGGCGGCAGAGAAGACCATCAGCGTCGGGGTACCCACCGACCTGATCAGGGGCGATGTGTTCTTCTGGGGGCCATTAATGGCTGCCTGCCTCATTGCCAGCGTCCCCATCGCCTTTCTGTACAACGCCTTCCTGGACCGGTTCATTACCGGCTTCACCATGGGAGCTCTGAACTAAGCACCACATAGGTGGTGACGTGGTCTTTTAAAGGAGGTTCTAGCATGGCACGGGTAATTTCCAGGCGAAAGTTCATCAAGGCAGCTGGTGTAGCCGGGGCGCTGGCTGGGCTCTCTCCCTATGTGTTCTCCTCCCGGGCGCGGGCCCAGCGGCCGCAGTTCCGGATCTTGCAGTGGAGCCACTTTGTTCCTAGATACGACGAGTGGTTTGATCCCTTCGCCCGGCAGTGGGGCGAGGAGAACGGCTATGAAGTCACTGTGGACCACATTAACTTAGCAGAGCTGGTGACCAGAGCCGGCGCCGAGGTAGGGGCCCAGGAGGGCCACGACCTGTTCGGCTTTGTGTCGCCGCCTTCGGCGTTTGAGCCGGCGGTGCTGGACCTGACCGACGTCGTCAGCGAAGCCCAGTCACGCTACGGCGAGATTGTGGCCTGGGCCAGGAGAAGCACCTATAATCCCGTGACCAACAAGTGGTTCGGCTTCAGCGATGCCTGGGTGCCAGACCCGGGCGACTACCGCAAGAGCTTCTGGGAGCCCCTGGGCTTCCCCAATGGCCCAGATACCTATGCCGACCTCCTGGCGGCAGCGCCTACGCTCCGGGACATGGGCCATCCGGTAGGCATCGGCATGTCGCAGGAGATCGACTCCAACATGGCCGGTCGGGCGATTATCTGGTCCTTTGGCGGCTCAATACAGGACGCAGAAGGCAATGTGGCCATCAACTCTCCTGAGACGATAGCCGCAGTGGAGTACGGCGCCAGGCTGTTCCAGGAAGGGATGACTGCCGAAATCTTCAGCTGGAATGCGGCTTCCAATAACCAGGCGCTGATTGCCGGCCGGGCTTCGTACATCCTCAATTCCATCTCCGCCTACCGCTCCGCCCAGAAGACCGTGCCGGAGATCGCTGATGACGTGTTCTTCACCCCGGCCCTGGCGGGCCCCCAGGCGCGCTTCGCCAGCCAGCACGTAATCCCCATCTACGTCATCTGGAATTTTGCCCGGCAGCCTGATGCCGCCAAGGCTTTCCTGCTCAACCTGGTGGACCACTACCGCGACGCCGTGATTGCCAGTGAGCTCTACAACTTCCCCTCGTTCCCGGGCAGCGTCCCCGACCTCAATGACTTGGTGGTCAACGACTCCACCTCCAACCCGCCTGACAAACTAGCGGTGCTGACCACCGCGCCCCAGTGGACCACTAACGTAGGCCACCCCGGCGTTGCCAATGCGGCTATTGGCGAGGTGTTTGACACTTTTATCATCCCCAACATGTTCGCCAAAGCTGCCCGGGGTGATCTGAGCCCGGCAGATGCGGTGAGAGAGGCCGAGGCCCAGATCATCCCCATCTTCCAGAAGTGGCGGGAGCAGGGGCTGTTGTAGCAGGCCGGGCCTGCTACTCCCCCAGTACCGCTACTCCCCAGGGAGGCAGCTCAATGCCCTGTACCTTGGTGTCATGAAGAAGGTCCTGGTAGGAGCCGGGGAGCGGGGCAGGGCGAGGCTGGGCGGTGTGGTTGAGGAGGTATAGCACGCTGCCACTGTCCCCGGTGCGGCGAACCTCCAGGCCAGGGGCAGGCAGAGGCGCTTGAACTCCCCGGTGTGCTGCTTCCTGATTCAGAAGGCTGGCCCAGGCCCCAGCTTCCAGGAAGGCGCCTACGTAGGTGACCCTGCCCCGGCCTAGCTGGCAGCGGGTTATGGCGGGCTGGCCAGCCCAGGGGCCGCCAGAGTAGCGGGCCACGGTCTCTGCCGCCTCTGGGCGCAGCAGCTCGGCCCATCCTTCTGCTTGCCAGCACTGGCCGTCCCACTCTATGGACCGGGCAGCAGGCAAGGCCTCGTACTCCTCCACTTCCAGGCCACATAAGCCAGCCAGCACACCGGGGAGGGGCTGGTCTACCATTTGCCCGTCGCTGGTGCGTATCCCTGAGCGGAAGGTCACTACCAGGGAACCGCCTTCCCGGACATAAGCTTCCAGCCGCGCCGCCTGGGCCGGCTCCAGGATTTGGGCCATGGGAAGGATAACGAGGGCCAGGCCGGCCAGCGAGTCATCTGGCCCTAACACGTCACACGGCAGGTTGTGGCGGTGCAGGGCAGCAAAGAGGCGCCGGAACACCCCATCGTAGGAGAGGCCAGTGGTCTGGGGCTGGATGCGGAAAGCAAAGCGGTCCTCGTAGTTGAGGATCAGGGCAATTGGGGCCCTCAAGGTGCCCTTTAGATGAGCGGCCAGCCGGGCGAACTCGCTGCCAGTCTGGGCTACCTCCTGATAGCGGCGGCCGGGCTGGCCATGATGGTCCAGGAGGCCGTGCCAGAGCTGTTCTGTGCCGGCCAGGGCGGTCCGCCAGCGGAAGTAAAGCAGGCCGGCTGCGCCGTGCGCCAGGGCCTGGTGGCTCCACAGCCGGAGCTGTCCGGGGAGAGGGTTGCGGCTCAGGGTCTCCCAGCCGCAGGGCCCGGCCTGGGCCTCCATGACCCAGAAGGGCCGGGGATGGAGGCCGCGGATAAAGCTGTGGCCCAGCGCTAAGCCTGATGGATCGGCGTCTCCTAAAAGGGGGTAGTTGTCCCAGCTGGCAAAGTCCAGGTCCCGGGCCAGGTGGTGGTAGTTGAGTCGGTCGTAGCCGAAGCTCATGAAGTTGTGAGTGATCCACTGGTCAGGGGCCAGGTCGCGCAAGATGCCCACCTGCAGAGCCTGGTACTTTACAAAAGCTTCTGACATAAACCGGCAGTAGTCCAGGGCCAGGCTGGGGTTGGGAACCAACGAGGTGCTCCAGGGCAGGGGGATCTGCTCCCAGGCGGTGTAGACCTGGCTCCAGAAGCGCGTCCCCCAGGCCTGGTTGAGAGCTTCCAGGCTGCTGTAGCGCTTATTCAGCCAGGCCTGAAAGGCTCTTTGGCAGGTCGGACAGTAACAGTAGGTTCCGAACTCGTTGTCAATCTGCCAGCCAATCACCGCCTGGTGATTACAGTAGTGGCGGGCCAGGGCCTCTACAATGCGCTGGGTGTACTGGTGATAGGTAGAATTAGAGACACAGTAATGGCGGCGGTGGCCGAAGGTCCAGCGCCGGCCATCTTCTCTGGCAGGCAGGATCTCCGGGTAGCGAGTAATGAGCCAGGCCGGCGGCGTGGCAGTGGGGGTGCCGAGCACCACCGAGATGCCGTGCCGGTGGAGGAGGGCAATGGCGCGATCCAGCCAGGCGAAGTCGAAGCTTCCTTCCCGGGGCTCTAAGAGTGACCAGGCGAACTCACCCAATCGGACTACATTGAAATGAGCTGCCTGCATCAGGCGGGTGTCTAGCTCCCAGCGTGACTCCGGCCACTGCTCAGGATAGTAATCGGCTCCAAAGTAGAACATAGGGGCTTTCTGCCGCTATTGGCGGATGCTACCGGCCGTAATGGCCTCCAGGAACTGCCGCTGGAACAAGAGGAAAATGGCCAAGAGGGGAAGGACGCTGATCACCGCTGCTGCCATCTGCAGGTCGTAGGCAGTAAAGCCAGCCGGCCCGGTCATGGAGCGAATGAGCAGGGGC
>JACQHA010000018.1 GCA_016199255.1 Deinococcus sp. | reverse complement strand
TGCTGCCGGCGCTGGTCCTGGCCACCAACGTGTTCCGGGTCTATATCCGCGAGGCGTATCGCAACGTGCGCATTGCCCTGGCCAAGATCAATGCCTACTTGCAGGAATGCATCACCGGCATGTCGGTGATCCAGCTCTTTGGCCGGGAGGAGCGGAACTCTCAGCACTTCGACCAGCTGAACCGGGACTACTACCAGGCTATGCAGCAGTCGATTCTCTATCACGGCCTGTTCTTCCCCACAGTGGAACTCCTGGCAGCGGTGGCCATGGCGCTCGTGCTCTGGTACGGTGGTGGCCAGATTTTGCAGGGTATCGTGACCCTTGGCGTCCTGGCGGCCTTCTTGCAGTACGTGCAGCGCTTCTTCCAGCCCTTGCGGGATTTGAGCGAGAAGTTCAACATCATGCAGGCGGCCATGGCGTCGGCAGAGCGCATCTTTGATCTTTTGGGCACGCCCGAGGAGGTGCGGGACAAGCCCGGTGCCCAGCCGGTCAAGCAGTTCCAGGGCGAAGTAGAGTTCAAGAACGTCTGGTTCGCCTACAGCGGCCAGGACTGGGTGCTCAAAGAGGTGTCGTTCCACATTGCCCCTGGGGAGTCGGTGGCCATTGTGGGCGCCACTGGCGCCGGGAAGACCTCGGTTATTAACCTGATTAACCGCTTCTACGACGTGCAGCGCGGCCAGGTGCTGGTAGACGGCATTGACGTGCGGGACTACCAGCAGCGCTCGCTACGGGCCCGGATTGGCCTGGTGCTGCAAGACGTGTTCCTCTTCTCGGGCACCATTGAGTCCAATTTGCGCCTGGGCAATCAGGACATCCCTGTGGAAGCCCTGGTGCAGGCGGCGCAGTATGTGAACGCCCACCAGTTCATCCAGCGCCTGCCCCAGGGGTATCAGACGCCAGTGGTGGAGCGGGGCGCCACGCTGTCAGTGGGGCAGCGCCAGTTGTTAGCGTTCGCCAGAGCGCTGGTGGCCAACCCGGAGATCTTACTGGTGATGGACGAAGCCACCAGCTCGGTAGACACCGAGACCGAGCTCTTGATCCAGGACGCCCTGGCCAAGCTAATGAAAGGCCGCACCTCGATTATTATCGCCCACCGTCTCTCCACCATTAAGAGCGTGGACCGGATTATTGTGCTGCACAAGGGCGAGATTAAAGAGCTGGGCACCCACGCCGAGCTTCTAGCCCGGGGCGGCTTTTACTATCGCCTCTACCAGCTGCAGTACCAGGACCAGGAGACTGCCTCTCCAGCGCAATTTATTGCGCCCAGTACCATCAGGGCGCGCTAAGCCCTGTTAAGGCCGCTCCTCAGGCAGCGCCACCATTTGCCGGGGGTGGATATCCACCGCAATCCGCACCCCCGGCCGGCTCCGGCTGGCCGGGGCCACCAGCTCCCGCAGCCGGCTGGCGTCAGTGGCGCGCAGGATCAGGTGCCAGAGGTACTGGTTGCGCAACTTGGGCACCGGCGCTGGCGCCGGGCCCAGCAGCTCCTCGGCGCTGGCCCAGTGGCGCAAGCTGCGCCCCAGGGCCTCGGCTGCCTCAGCCACCCGAGCCTGGTCGCGGCCAGAGAGCACGATCCGGGCCAGTTCCCCGTAGGGGGGATAGCGGAAGTGCTGCCTGGTGGCAAGTTCCTGGGAGAAGAACGGTTCCAGCTGGCCGGTGGCAAAGGCCTGCACTGCTGGGTGGCCGGGCTGGTAGGTTTGCAGCACCATCAGCGGCCGGCGCGCTCCCGCCAGCTCCCCTAGCTGGCAGAGCAGGCGGTAGAGCCTTTCCCCGGCGCGGAAGTCGCTGATGCTCAAGGTAGTGTCCAGCAGGGTATGGGCAATCAAGGAAAGCTTGGGCAATGGTGGCACCGCCAAGATGGCGGTGGTGCAAGCCACCACCCCGGGCGCCCCGGCATAGAGCGGCCCCAGGGTATCCCGATGGTCGGCATCGTAGCGGGCTGCGGGAAAGTCGCCCAGGAGCTGCCGTAGCTGCTCCAAGATCCAGCCTGTGCCTGGCCCGCGCGGTTCCAGAAGCGTGCCCTGGCAACTGGGGCAACGCTCCAGGGTCTGCACAAAACCGCACTGGTGGCAGCGCAGCACCCCCTGTTCCTTGTAGTAGCGTAGCGACACCTCGCAATGCTGGCAGCGCGCCGTCCAGTCACAGTCCTGGCACACCAGCACTGCGGCGTAAGCCCGGCGCGGCGAGAGCACAATGGCCTGCCGCCCCCGTTCCTGCACCTGGGTCAAGGCCTGCACCAGCCCCCGCCCCAGGGGCCAGCTGGGTTCATGACGCAGGTCAATCACCCGGCAGCGGGGCAGGGGGGTGCTCAAGCGGTGCAATTGGGCCAGGCCGGTACTGGCCCGGTAGTAGGTCTCCACCGCTGGAGCGGCAGCCAAAGTGAGCAGGCGGGAGCCGCGGCGCTTGGCCCGCTCCAGCGCCAGCTCCGGCATAAAAGGATAGGGGTAAAGGCGCAGCTTGTGGGCATCAGAGCCTTCCTCTTCCACTACCACTAGGCCCAGCTGGGGAAGGGGCGCCAAAAGGGCCAGATAGGTGCCAAACACCACCCTGGCCTGGCCGCTTCTCAGGCGCTCCCACTCCTGGACCCGCTCTAGAGCGCGCATGTTGCCGTGCAGGAGCGCCACTTGCTCCCTGTAGCGCCCAGCCAGGTGATAGAAGGCCCGCTCCAGAAGCGCTCCCTCAGGCAGCAGGCAGAGCGCCCCCTGGCCTTGGGCCAGCGCTAGATCAATGCTGGCGGCGGCCAGGGCGTAGCGCTCTGGTGCCGAGCCTCCCCAGGCGGCTACTTCCGGTGACTGGAGGACTGCTGGCTCAACTGGGCTCGCGGCAGAGGGTGCCGGGGCGTAGCGGGGATAGGCCACCGCTGCGGCAGGCGGCCGGGTGTGCCCGGCTACCAGGCCCAGCTCTATTAAGCGCTGCACTACCCCTGGGCCTACGCCGGCGACTCTGGCCAGCGCGGCGGCACTGGGAGCCTCGCCCAGCTGCTCCAGGGTGTCTAGTACCTGCCGCTGCTTCGCCGTCAAGCTGGCATCAGCAGGGCGGCCCAGTGCCAGGTAGCGCTGCTGGCTCTGGGCCAGCCGGGTGCGCTCGATAATCACCCCCTGGTCCCGCAGTTCCGAGAGCATCTCCTTGAGCTCTGCCTCTGCTGCCAGGGGTTCGAGAGCTTCCAGGGGCTTTTCCTCGGCCAGCTGCTCCACCAGCCGGGCGGCCAGGGGGGGCAGCTGGGTGCTTATTCCGCTGACTGCCTGGAAGCGGCGCTCCAGGGGCTCTTCCAGCCCAGTGGGCACCAGTAAGCGCAGCAACGTGCCCACTGGGGCGCTGTAGCGCTCTGCGGCCCACTGGAGCAAAAGGACATCATCGGGGTGAAGAAAGGGAGCGTGGTCCACCAGGGTAATGGCTTCGCGCAAGTTGTAGGCGTCGGCGCTAGATACTGGGTGCACCGAGAGCACCAGCCCCAGGTACACTTCGTTGCGCCAGGGCACAATCAAGCGCGCTCCCACCTGGGGGGGCTGGGCCAGGCGGTCCACCAGGAAGCTATAGGCCCCTACTGCCAGGGGGAGCGCGATCTCGGCAGCCAGTGGCATGGCTAGAGGGAGCGCCGCAAGAGGAACAGCGCCCCGCCGGCGGCGCGCACGACAGTGGCCAGGTAGAACACCCCAATGATGCCTAGCGGCTGGGCCAGCGCCGCGCCCAATAGCGGCCCGGCGAAGATCGCCAAGTTGGCCAGGGCAGAGTAAGCCCCAATGTAAGTGGGACGCTGCTCTTTGGGGCAGACTTCAATGAGCCGGTTAAAGAGGGTGACGTTCATCACGGCGGCTATGGCCCCGCCCACTACTGAGGGCAGAAGTAGCGCCGGCACCGAGGGCGCCAGGGCAGTGAGCAAGGGGTAGAGGGCAATGCCCATAGAGCTGTATGCCGACAGCCGGGTGTTGCCCCAGCGCCGTACCAAAGGGGTCACCAGGGTGTACATGGCCACCGATACGCCGTTAAATACCATGCTCAAGAGCCCCACCCAGGCGTCTGAGGCGCCTAGCTGCCGCACCCAGAAGATAGGGAAGAGGGAGACTGGCAAATTTAGCCCTAGCTGCAATACCAGCGCCGCCAGGGTGAAGTGCACAAACTCCCCCTGGCTGGAAAGCTGGCGGCGCAAGAGCCGCCAGCGCAGCGCCAGCAGCAAGTGCCTGGCGCGCCTGGTGGGAGGCGTGACCGCTCGCTCCGGCAGCTTTAGGCGGCTCAGGAACCACTGGCCGATCATGGCGCCCACCCAGCCGTAGAGGAACAACACGCTATAGTTCCAGGGGAAGCGCGCCAGCTCCAGCCACCAGCCACCCAGGAACACGGTGAGGGTGTACACAATGCCGTGCAGGGCGCTGCGCACGCTCATCACCTGGGCTAACCGCTGTGCCGGCACCACCTGGGCCAGCATGGCGGTGAACGCCACCCCGGAGATGCCGGCGGGGAAGGTCTGCAGGATCACAATTGCCACCAGCACCGGCACCTGGTAGGGCTGGGGCAGCAGGGGAATCATGGCGACCAGCACGAAGCTGGTGCGGAAAACAAAGGTGGTCCTCAGGATCAGCAACAGGGGCTGGGCGTGGCGCTCCACGATTCTGGCTGCCGGGAACAGCCAGAACACATTGACCAGCGCCGAGCCCGAGGTGAGGGCGCTGACCCAGAAGTCCGAGGCCCCCAGTCGCACCGCGAACACTGCCAGGAAGGTGAATATCACCCCGGCCAGAGTGCCGAACCAGGCCACCTCCAGGTAGAGGTAGCGGATGTTGTGGCTGGTGACCTCGTCGGGCCCAGCAGGGAGCTGGGGGGACCTTTCCCCGCGCGGTTTTGGCTCGATCATTGTCCCCCTCAAGCGGCTCCAGGCCGGTGGTAGCTGCTTCCCACCTGGGGAGTTGGTGGACGATCGCCTATCAGCTGCGGTAGTATAGCGCGGCGGCACAGTGGTGAATATGGTCGAGCCAGCCCCCCTGGTTTTGATAGTGGAAGATGAGACCGCTAACCGCGAGCTCCTGGCGGAGTGTGTGCGCCTCCTGGGCTGCCGCACCAGCCTAGCAGCCAATGGCCAGGAGGGACTGCGCCTGGCCCAGGAGCAGCATCCGGATCTGATTCTCTTGGACATGAAGATGCCGGTGATGAACGGCGCGGAAATGCTGCGGGCGCTGCGCGCCAGTGCGGCCACAGCCAGTATCCCGGTGATCCTGGTCAGTTCCTGGCTGGACTCGGGGCAGTTTGACACGGCCAACGTCGGGGCCATGAGTTATCTGGACAAGCCCTTTACGGTCAGGAAACTGTTTGAGCACATCCGGCACTACCTACCCAACGTGCAAATGCCGTAGTGAGGAGCTGGCGAGGCTTTCGGTTGCCTGTGTCCTACTCGGCCTGGTCACGCGGAATCTGATAGTACGCCAGGGATATGGCTAGGTGCGTATGAAAATCACCCTAGTTCCGGCCCTTGTCTTTCAGGGAAACCAGGCCCTCGCGCACGGCGTACAGCGCGGCCTCGGTGCGGTTTGACAGGCTCAGCTTAGAGAAGATCTCCGACAGCCGGTTCTTCACGGTCTTTTCCGAGAGTCCCAGTGCCTGGGCGATTTCCCGGTTGCTGGCGCCCCGGGCCACCTGGCGCAGGATCTCTTCCTCGCGCGCCGTCAGGTGTTCAGCGGGCGGCTCCTGGGGGCGGCGGAACTCGGCCAGCACCCGGGTAGCAATGGTGGGGTCAATGAGTGCCTCGCCCTGGGCCACGGCGTGAATGGCGCGCACCAGCTCCTCGGAGTCGGCGTCTTTGAGCAAATAGCCCCTGGCGCCGGCTTTAATAGCCTCGAAGATGTAGTCGTCCTGGCGGTACATAGTGAGGATGATCACCGCTGTGCCTGGCGCATTGCGGGAGATGAGCTGGGCGGCTTTGACCCCGTCGAGTCCCGGCATGTTGATGTCCATCAGAACCACATCTGGGTGCAGCTCGTGCGCCTTGGCCACTGCCTCCTGGCCGTTGCCGGCCTCGGCAATGACCTCCATGTCCCCTTCGGTTTCGAGGATCTGGCGCAGGCCCTGGCGGAACATGCGGTGGTCGTCGGCAAGGAGTAAGCGAATCATGACGTCCCTCACTTAGTGTACGCACTGGGGGTGCTGGCCGCCTGCTGGGCGCTGGTCTCTGGCTCCTCTGGTGCCACCTGGAACAGGGCGCGCACGGTGGTGCCCTGGCCAGGAGCGCTCCGAATCTCTAGCTTGCCTCCTCTGGCGGCAGTGCGCTCACGCATTTGCAGTAACCCGACGCCTTCCGCGGTCTGGCTGGGGTCAAAACCCCGCCCCTGGTCCTGCACTGCCAGCGCCACCTGGGAACCTAAGGTGAGAGTGACCTGGGCCCGGGAGGCACCAGAGTGCTTGGCCACATTGTTGAGCGCTTCCTGGAGCACCCGGAACAGGACCAACTCCAATTTGGGCCCCAGCCGCTGGCGCTCCCCCGACACCTCCAGGTGAATGGTAATGCCGGTCTGCTCATCAAACTCCCGGACAAACTTCTCCAGCGCGCCATAGAACCCGTGGCGCTCTAAGTCAATGGGACGCAGGGCAAAAATAGAGCGGCGCACCTCGCTAATGGAGCTGCGCAAGGTCTGCTTGATCAGCTCCAGCTCCCGGTCCACCAGCTCAGGCGCCCGGTTGAGTAAACGCCGGGCCAGGTCCACTTTGAGCATGAGAAACGCCAGGTTCTGCGCCACCCCATCGTGAATCTCTCTGGCAATGCGGCTGCGCTCTTCGGCAATGGCGAACTCCTCGGTGTACACATAGAGCTGGGCGTTGCGAATCACCAGCGCGGTGCGGTCGGCCACAGCCGCCAGGAGCTCTAATCGCCCCCGGTCAAACGCCGCCTGGTCGGGGTGGTGCAAAAGCATCAGGCCAATGACCCGCCCCTCGACCTGCATAGGCACTAAAATGGCCGCGCCCAGCGGCAGCCCGCCCACCAGCGGGTCTATGGGAGTGGCGCGCCCGGCAGCTAGGGCATCGGCCACGCTGCCCCGGGGGGAGAGGGTGGCTGGGGTGGAAGCGGGGTCCAGGCCTAAGCAGGTGCGCAGGCGCAGCAGTTCAGATTCCTCGTCTTGCAGCATGATCAGCCCGCCCCGGGCGCCGGTGACCTGCATGGTCTGGGCCAGCACCCGCTCTAACTGGCGGTCCAGATTGGGCTCGGCGCGCAGCGAGCGGT
Source organism: Deinococcus sp. (assembly GCA_016199255.1). GTDB lineage: Bacteria > Deinococcota > Deinococci > JACQHA01 > JACQHA01 > JACQHA01. The sequence goes on along the minus strand of JACQHA010000018.1, from coordinate 3,673 downwards.
CCACTTCAAACAAGGTGAGCAGCTCCTGGGTGCGCAGCCGGACCCCCTCCAGGGCGCCCGCCAGGGCGCCGGCAATGGTGGTGAGCAGCTCCAGCTCCCGGTGCCCCTCGATGACGCCGGCCAGCAAGATGGCGCCAATGGCTCGCCCGGACCAGCGCAAGGGCAGCACCAAATAGCTGGCGCCGGTATAGCTGAGCTGCTGGGGGGAGAGGCCATGGTCGTCAGCTAGCAGGGGCTGCAGCTTGGCCAGGAGTTCTTCTTCCTGTGGCAGCTCCTGGGGCCGCACCACCGACAGCCGCCCGCCGCCCCTCAAGAGGCACACCACCGTGCCATTGGCTCCTACTAAGTCAATAGGCAGCGCTGCTGCCAGATCAAGTAGTTCTTGGATATTGCCAGTGCGGGCAATGCGCTGGCTGGTGGCGGAGAGCACCTCCAAGCGGCGGGTCAGCTCCTCGCGCTGCGCCACCTCTTTGGCTACCCAGCCCAGCACCCAGTAGGTCACAATCGGCCCCACGCCGGCAAAGAACAGGACTTCCAGGGCCATGGTGCCCACTGGCCCCAGGCTCCCGGAAAGCAGGTTCAGCATGGCAGTGTAGAGCCCTACCACCACCACAATGGTGGGCGGCAGAAGCTGGCGCACCCACAGGATCCGCTGGTGGAGCGTCTGGTCACCCCGGCGCATACCTGGCCGATGATACACCTAAGGTCCGACAGGAGAGGGGAAACGTAAGCCTCTGTGGAAGGAGCCATATGGGAACGAGAGTAGAGGTCATTACTGTAGGTGAGGTGCTGGCCGAATTTCTCTCTATGGGCCAGGGGCAGTACAGCGGGCCGCACGCTGGCGGGGCGCCGGCGATTTTCGCTGCGGTGTCGTCGCGGCTGGGGCACCGCTGCGCGTTCTTCAGCGCGGTGGGGCAAGACGCCTTTGGGCGTCTCTTGACCGAGCGGCTGGTAGCGGAAAACGTGGGCGTGTCGGGGCTCAGGCGCCTGCCTGACCGTACCACTGCCGTGGCGTTTGTGACCTACCAGCCTGATGGCTCCCGGGAGTTTGTGTTCCACCTGCGCCACGCCGCCGCTGGGGCGGTGGCGCCAGCGCAGCTCGACCAGGCCTTGATCCGGCGCGCCCGGCACCTGCACCTCTCAGGCAGCGCCCTGGCAGTGAGCGAGAGCTCGGCTAGAGCCTGCCTGGCGGCGGCACGCACCGCCCGGGCTGCTGGCCTGGCCATCTCTTTTGACCCCAATGTACGCCGGGAACTATTACCTCCTAAGGCCCTGCGGGAGCGCTGTGCGCCACTATTGGATCTGATGGATTACTTCCTGCCCAGTGAAGGGGAAGGCGAGCTGATGACCGGCGCCCGGACCATGGAAAGCGCCGCCCGGGCAGTGCTCCGCCGGGGCACGAAAGCCGTAGTGCAAAAGCTCTCCAGCCGGGGATGCATGGTTTACACCGCCGAAGGCGGCGCCTATGTACCGGCTTATAAGGTGCAGGTGGCCGATCCTACTGGTGCTGGCGACAGCTTCTCGGCTGGCCTGGTAGCGGCGCTCTTAGAGGGAGAGGACCTAGGCACCGCTGCCCACTACGCCAACGCCGCGGCTGCGCTGGCGGTGTCCAAGGTGGGAGCGATGGAAGGCGGCACCCCTGAGGAGATCAGGCGGCTCATGGCGCAGCAGTAATGTCTAATACCAGTTTTTATTACACAAACTCCTGGGCCACCCGGTTGGCCACCCACAGGCCGCGCTCGGTGAGGCGCAGCCGCTTACCTACAAGTTCCACTAGCTCTGCAGCTACTAGGTTGGCAATTTCCCTCTGATACACCTGGCGGGGGTCGAGGCCAGAGAACTGCTGCACCCGCTCCAGATCCACCCCTTCTCGCAGCCGGAGGCCCATAATCATCGACTCCTTCAGCCGGTCCTGGGGGGTGAGGGGGATGTCGTCGTACCACTGGCGGCTCTCTTCCCAGGCGGCCAGGTACTGGCGCAGCCGGTAGTTAATGCGCCGCTGGCCGGCCAGGTGCCCGGCGGCAGCCGGCCCTAGCCCCAGCCAGAGGCGGTTCTCCCAGTACGCCAAATTGTGGCGGCAGCACCGGCCGGGTCTGGCAAAATTCGATACTTCGTAGTGCTCGTAGCCAGCCTGCGGCAAAAGGGTATTGGTGCGCAGGAAGGCGTATGCCTCTGCATCCGGGTCAATTTTCAAGTTGGCAAAGGGAGTGCGCTCTTCCGGGGTTAGGGTGTACACCGAGATATGGTCAGGTTCCAGCTCCAGGGCGGCGCGCAAGTCCGTGTCAATGTCCTGTCCCGGCACGGCGCTCATCAGGTCCAGGCTCATCACCAGCCCCGCGTCCCGGAAGCACTGGAATGCCTGTCGAGCAGTGGCGGCGTCGTGCTGGCGGCCGAGAAAGCGCAGCACCGTGTCGCTGAAAGACTGCACCCCCAGGCTGAGGCGGGTGATCCCCATCTGGCGCAACTCCCGGGCAGTCTCTAAAGAGATGGTGACTGGGTTGGCCTCGAGCGATACCTCCACGTTCTCCGGCCAGCGCCAGTGGCGCAATTGGCTCATAATCCGCGCCAGTGGTTCGGTACGTAACATGCTGGGAGTGCCGCCGCCAAAGAATACAGTTTCCACCACCAGGTCCGGGTAGACTCCCTGGTAGTGGGCTATTTCCTGTTCCAGCGCCGCCAGGTAGCGGTCTACCAGTTGCGCACGGTAAACTACTACGTGAAAGGCGCAGTACGGGCAGATGCTGGGGCAGAAGGGCACGTGGATGTAGATGGCACTGGGCCCGCTAGTGGCCATGCTCAGAGTATAGACCCCGCACCAGCGGCGTTTTCTAGTTGAGTGGTCAGGGAGCAGTTTTCTTGCTCTAGTGTCTGCTGGCCCTGCTCTGCTATATTAGGGCCTCGTTGCGCGCCGCGATGGTGCCTTGGGGTGAGAGGAACCATCGCCTGGGTCATGGGGAAGAGGGTAGCCTTGTGGGACGAGGAGGTCGAGGTTGATGGCTGGAGTTAGGTGGAACCGTTTCCTGGTCAGCGCGCTGCTCCTGGGGCTATGGTGTGTGCTCACTGCCCAGGCCCAGGGCAGTCCCCGGCTGACCTACCCTTCGTCAGTGGTGCAGCTTTTCGTCACGTTTCCTGACGGTACGCAAGTCACTGGCTCAGCTAGCTTAGTGAATGCCAGTGGGATCTTCCTCACCAACGCACATGTAGTGGCTTCCAATGGCCAGCTGCCTGTAGAGATCCAGGTGCTGGTCACCAACGGTAAGGGTGAGCTGCCCCAGCCGAGCTACCTGGCTGGCGTCCTCTCCAATGGCCTTGACTCCAACCTGGACCTGGCGGTCCTGAGCCTGACCTCCGAAATCACTCCAGCTGGGACACTTGCTCCGGTGCAGCTCCCACTCCCTATGAGCCCCTTAGTGCTGGGAGACTCTAACGCTCTGGACCTGGGCGACCCGCTTTTCATTGTGGGCTACCCGGCGGGCTCAGTGGCTCTCACTCTCACCACGGGGACCGTGAGCAGCTTTGATCCCGATGGCTTCATTGTCAGTGATGCCCGCATCGCTAGTGGCAACAGCGGTGGGGCGGCGCTCAATGCCCGGGGGGAGCTGATTGGTGTGCCCACCCTAGCGCTGAATGTAGGCCGTGGTGGGGAGGGCCCGGTGGAAACTCAAGGGTTGGC
>JACQHA010000204.1 GCA_016199255.1 Deinococcus sp. | reverse complement strand
GCGGTGGTGGAGGTGGGGATGGGGGGCAGGCTGGACCCCACCAACACCGTCCAGTCCCTAGTCTCCATCATCACCAACGTGGCCCTGGAGCACACTGAAGCGCTGGGGCACACAGTAGAGCGCATTGCCTTTGAGAAAGCGGGCATCCTGCGTCCAGGCGTTCCTGCTGTCACCGGTGCCCTGGGGCCAGCGCTGGCGGAGATCCTGCGCTGCGCCAACGACAGCGGCACCCCCCTCTGGGCCATGGACCATACCCAGATGGTGCTGGGGGGAAACCCGCTGGCCAGAGGTCACCAGCTCACGGGACTCGCAAGCTCGTGCTGGGGGCTGGGACAGCCTCACCTCAACGGGCGCCGGCCTACCTGCCCGGCGGTGCCGCTGCCGCTTTTAGGTGCTTTCCAGGCCCAGAACGCCACCCTGGCGGCAGCCGCCCTGCAGCTCCAAGAGCAGTTCCCCATTAGCTCTGAGCAGTTGCGCCGTGGGCTGGCCGCAGCCCGCTGGCCGGGCCGGTTAGAGATCCTCCCCGGCCAGCCAGACATTGTGCTGGACGCGGCCCACAATGGCTTCGAGGTGGCAGCTCTAGTAGACAGCCTGCACCCCCTGGTGGCAGGGCGAGAGCTGTGGACGGTGTTTGGGGTGATGCGTACCAAAGACTACCAGCAGATGCTGGCTCTCTTACACGAGCTGCAGCCCCAGTTTGTCTTGACCCACGCCCCCACCGAGCGGGGGGCGGAGCCTGAGCTGCTCCTTCCCTTCTGTCCTGGCGCCCTCGTTGCCCCCAGCACCACCGCCGCCCTGGAGCTAGCGCTGGAGCGCGCTCCCGCCGACGCGGTGGTGCTGGTCACCGGTTCCATCTACGTGGTGGGAGAAGCAATCCAGCACTTGACCGCCCTGGGACGATACGGATAAGGCGCGCCTCAGGGCGCTGCTCTGGAGGTCGTAGTGAACGCTATTGAAGTGCATGACCTGCGAAAGAATTTCAAGGAAATACCGGCGGTGAAAGGGGTGTCGTTCCAGATCCCGCCAGGCGAGATCTTCGGCTTTTTGGGCCCCAACGGCGCCGGCAAGACCACCACCATCAACATCCTCTGCACCTTGCTCACCCCCACTGCCGGCACAGCGCTGGTGGCCGGGCACGACGTGGTGCGAGAGCGCGACCAGGTGCGGCGCAAGATCGGCATTGTGTTTCAGGATCGGGCCCTGGACGAGCGGCTCACTGCTTTTGACAACATGCAGCTGCACGCCATTCTCTACAATGTGCCGGCCCGGGAGCTGCCCAAGCGCATTGACGCTGCCCTGGCTACAGTAGAGCTGCTGGACCGGAAGAAATCACTGGTGCGCACTTTCTCTGGTGGCATGAAACGCCGGCTGGAGATTGCCCGGGGGCTATTGCACACCCCGGAGGTGCTGTTCTTGGATGAGCCCACGGTGGGCCTGGACCCCCAGACCCGGCGGGCCATCTGGGACTACATCCAGAAGCTGCACCAAAAGCGCGGCCTGACCATTTTCATGACCACCCACTACATGGAAGAGGCGGAGGTGTGCCATCGCATTGCCATTATCGATCACGGGAAGATCATTGCCCTGGACACCCCGGCGAACCTGAAACGCCTGGTGGGGGGCGACGTGGTGATCCTCAAGACCAGTGACGATGCTCAGGCGGCGGCGGAGATCCAGAGCCGCTTCCACCTCCCGGTAAGCCCCAACGGCCAGGGGCTGCGGCTGGAGGTGGAGGGCGGCGAGCAGTTTATCCCTACCCTGATCCGGGACCTGCCCACTACCATCACCTCCATCAGCCTGCACCGGCCCACCCTGGAGGATGTGTTTGTCAAGCTCACTGGCCGGGCTATTCGCGAAGAGGGCCCGGAGAGCATGCTGCGCGTCGGCATGCGCATGTGGGGGAGGCGCTAATGCGTAACCTGCGGGGCATCTACGTTATCTGGCTCAGGGATGTAAAGCGCTTCTGGCAGGACCGGGTACGGGTGGTGGTAGGCATTGCTCAGCCGGCACTGTACCTGTTTGTATTGGGCAACGGCCTGGGCGGGTCATTTAGCCTGGCTGGTACGCCGGCGGCCCAGGGCGGGTTCGTGCGCTTCATGTACCCGGGGATCATTGGCATGACGGTACTGTTCACTGCCACCTTCAGCGCCATATCTATCGTCTGGGACAGGGAATTCGGCTTTCTCAAAGAAGTCCTGGTGGCGCCTGTGTCCCGCTCCGCCATTGCCATTGGCAAGGCCCTGGGGGGCGCCACCCAGGCTACTTTGCAGGGAGCGATTATCCTCTTGCTGGCACCCTTGGCCGGGGTGCAGATCACGCTGCTGGACGTGCTGATTCTCTTGCCGGTCATGGCCCTGGTGGCGTTCGCCATGACCAGCCTGGGTATTGCCATTGCAGCGCGCATGCGCTCCATGGAAAGCTTCCAGGTGGTGATGAACTTCTTCTTGATGCCTATGTTTTTTTTGTCTGGCGCCATGTTCTTCACCGACCGGGTACCAGCGTGGATGAAGCCTCTGGTGAGCATCGATCCCCTGACCTATGGGGTGGACGCCTTGCGGGGCATTGTGCTGGGTCTGAACCGCTTCCCCCTGGTACAAAGTGTCTTGATCCTGGCCGGCTTCGCGACACTGGCCCTGGGGCTAGCGGTGCGCTCCTTCCAGCGCGAGGGGTAGCACCGCGGTACACTACAGGCGCCGGCGGGCCAAGGCCCATGCCGCTAAGCTACTGGAGATAACATGGCCAATGAGCGACTGACCGAGTTGGACAAGATGCGCCGGGAAATGGAGCACCTGTTCTATCACCTGTTCGGCAGCACCCCGGCGCGCCGCTCCGAACGGTGGTATCCCTTAGCTGATGTGTACGTCACCGACCAGGCCATCACCGTGCGGCTGGAGGTGGCCGGCGCCGACCCAGAGGAGCTGTCAGTGACCCTGGAGGGCGACCGGCTGGTGGTGCGGGGCGTGCGCCAGGAGGGTTACAAGGAGCGGGGCTCTTATTACCAGACGGAGATCGAGTACGGCGAATTTGAACGGGTGATCCCTTTGTCACCCCAGGTAGATGCCGACGGCGTGACCGCCCAGTACCGGCATGGCTTCTTGGACATTACCATTCCCCGCGGCCGGCGCGGCAGCGGGGTGAAGACTGTGAAAATCGAGAACCCATGAGCGAGAGCCGCTATCCCAGTGAAGTGCCCATTCTCCCTCTGCCTGATGGCGTGATCTATCCCGAGACCATTGTCCCCGCTGCCCTGGACGGGCCCGCTTCTACGAGCGCCGTGGACGCCGCCATGGCTGCCGGGCGCATGATTGGCGCCGTGGCGGTGAAACCTGGCGTTCAGGGCGAGCCCGGCCCCCCTGATCTCTACCAGGTGGGGACCCTGTGCCGCATCCAGAAGCTGATGAAGGTGCCAGATGGGGCGGTGCGCCTGGTGTTGCAAGGATTAGTGCGCCTGCGGGTCCTGCAGTTCTCCCGCACCGAGCCCTTTTTCCTGGCGCACATTGCCGCCGCTCCTGAGGACGAGCCGCTCGATACCCGGTTAGAAGCGTTGATGCGCAACGCCGTCAACGAGGCCCAGCAGTTCATCAATTTGGTACCCTACCTGCCAGGTGAGCTGGGGGGGGCGCTCACGGGTATTGAGAACCCGGTGCAGCTGGCCTACGTCATTGCCAATCTGGTGCGCATGAAAATCGAGGAGCGCCAGGAGATCTTGGAGATCAGCGGCGCCGAGCCCAAGCTGGCCAAGGTAGTGAGCATCTTGCGCCGGGAGCGGGAGCTGATGGAGCTGGGCTCGAAAATCCAGAACCAGGCAGCCCAGGAAATTGGCAAGTCGCAGCGCGAGTACTTTCTGCGCCAGCAGCTGGAGGCCATTAAGAAGGAGCTGGGCGAGTCTGACGCCGAGTCGGCCCAGATCAACGAGCTGCGCCGCCGGCTGGAGAGCGCTCGTCTGCCTGAAGAAGCCCGCAAGCAAGCAGAGCGGGAGCTGCAGCGCCTAGAGCGCATGCCCCCCGCCGCCGCCGAGTACCAGGTGATCCGCACCTACTTAGAGCTGATTCTGGACCTGCCCTGGAACCAGACCACCCAGGACAACCTGGATCTGGCCCGGGCCCGGCAGATCCTGGATGAGGATCACTACGACCTGGACAAGATCAAGGACCGGATCATTGAATTCTTGGCGGTGCACCAGCTCAAGGGCGATTTGCGTGGCCCCATCTTGTGCTTTGCCGGGCCGCCAGGGGTGGGCAAGACTTCTTTGGGCCAGTCCATTGCTCGAGCCCTGGGCCGCCAGTTTGTGCGCAGCTCCCTAGGGGGCATGCGCGACGAGGCGGAGATCAGGGGCCACCGCCGCACCTATATTGGGGCGCTGCCAGGGCGGATCATTGAGGGCATTCGCCGCGCCGGCACCCAGAACCCGGTGTTCATGCTGGATGAGATCGACAAAGTAGGTGCTGACTTCCGGGGTGACCCTTCGTCGGCGCTTCTGGAGGTGCTGGACCCGGCCCAGAACCACTCCTTCCGCGACCACTACCT
>JACQHA010000016.1 GCA_016199255.1 Deinococcus sp. | reverse complement strand
GATAAATCCCTCGAAACCTTGTAGGGGCGGACCTATGTGTCCGCCCTGGTTCTCTGGGGCGCACACGCTGGTGCGCCCCTACCATTGAGGAGGGCATCCAGCCGGATTTGGTATTAGTTGGCACATCCCTATAGGGGCGACCGGCCGGTCGCCCCTACCAAGCTATCGCCAGGAGCTCGGGCCTAGCCATCGAGCATGGTCAGTCAAATTGCAAACCGCCATAGGTCAGTGGGAGTAGCGGTACTCTAAAGCGCTCTTATCGCTCAGGAACCGGGCACCCAGGCGACCACCGGGTCTTCGCCATCTGCCTCGTTTCTACGCCGCTATGAGCTTATCCAGCTTCTCCCGGTAGACTTTCTCAGGCTGCACACTCACTATGCGCTCCACCTGCTGGCCGTCGCGGTAGAGGAACACTGTGGGCAAGGACATCACCAGCAAGTTGGCGGCAGTGAGCACGTTAGCTTCAGTGTCAATCTTGCCAAAGTGCACCTTGCCGGCGTAGGCCTGGGCCAGCCTGTCCATCACCGGGCTGAGCCGCCGGCAGTTGGGACAGGTGGGAGAGAAGAAATACACCACTGTGACGCCCTTGGCGTCCACGGTACTGCGAAAGTTGTCGTCGCTGAGTAATCGCATCGCTTCAGGCATTATTATCCTCCAGAATCACGGCACTGCGCTCCACAATCTGGCCATCTTTGACCTTCCAGACAGCAATCCCCAGAGCAGCATACGCCTGCCAGTCAGTTTCCCGGTCACCCACGCCAACCACCAAGTCGTGGTCCCGCGCCAGCTCATACAGCCTGGCTAACTTCCATTCCAGATCAGGCTCCAACACCTGATGGTTGCGTTTCAGCACCACCTTCCCCTGAGGCAAGCCATGCCGGCGCAGCGCCTCTTCCGTCACCTGGCGCACTGAATCGTCACGCCCTGAGAGGTACACAACGGTATAGCCAGCTCTAGCCAGCTTCCCCACTTCGGCAATCACCGCCAGGTTGGGAGTGTCGCTGGCTACATATTCCGGGCGCATAAAAGTCGCCCAGTGCAGCTGGCCGTCGGGACCTTTGGCCATCCGCTCCCGTTCCCGAGTACAGAACACGGTATCGTCCAGATCCACCACTGCGGTCTTAGGCAGCCTGTCCACGGGGCACACTGTAACACGCTCTACTGAGCGGTGCAGCCAACTTGTGTCCCCCTCGCCAATCTCCTATACTGGCGGCGGGCCAAGATGACTGGCAGGTATGCGCGGCAGGCTGACACCAGCCGGTTCTCCCGTTATAGAGGTTCCGGCAGCCTGAGCAGCGCGCCACTCTCACCACCCCAAGGAGGCATGGCATGAGCAGATCGTTCCGTTGGCTACTGGTGGCGCTTGGCAGTCTGGTGATCACCGCCTTGCTCAGTGTCGGGGCGCAGAGCAACGAGCCAGCAGTGATCAACTTCGGCTTCCCGCCCTCCCAGGACCCCATTGGGCTGAACCTCAAGGCGCGGACCCTGGTAGACACCATCTCTGCCCAGTCGGGCTACAACATGCAGTCGTTTATCACCACCGACTACACCAGCCTGGTAGAGGCCATGCGCTCCGGGTTCCTGGATATTGCCTTCTTCAATCCAGCGGGATTTGTGCTGGCTGAGCGGGAGGCCAATGCCCGGGTGCTTCTGAAATCGGTACGCCGGGGTAACCCCTTTTTCTGGTCGGCGATTATCACCCGGGTGGACAGCGGCATCTTGGCCCTGGGCGACCTGCAAGGCAAAAGCTTCGCCTGGGTGGACCCGGCCAGTAGCTCGGGCTTCATCTTCCCTAAGTCGTACATGATCGATCAGGGCATTAACCCCGACACCTTCCTGGGCACCCAGATCTTCGCCGGCACCCATGACGGGGTGGTACGGGCCGTGCTGGAAGGCCAGGCCGACGCTGGTGCCACCTTCGTCAACCAGCCACTCACCGGCCTGGGTAGTGAGGTCAGCGGCTCCTGGGACGCCGGCCGGTTCGGGTTCACTGCAGAGACCGCGGCCCAGATCCGGATCATTGCTATCACCGAGGCTATTCCTGGCGACACCATGTCAGTGCGGGGCGACTTCCAGGACCAGTACCCGGACGTGGTGCAGCGCATCGTGAACGTGGTGGCGGCTATGCGCTGCGAGCGGAACCAGACCGGCTGTCCGCTGTGGGACCTGTTCCAAATCGAGTACATGATCCCTGCCACTTCTGCCGACTACGACCCGGTGCGCCGGGCGTTCGAGAACGTGGGCATCCGTCCCTAAGCTTAGAGCTGGGGGCCTGGCTGCGCCAGGGCGCACCCGCGCAGAATGAAACGAATGGGTAGGGGCGGCCCCCTGTGGCCGCCCTGATCAGGGACAGCCCAGAACCGGGCACCCACGGGGGGGTGCCCCTACCTGAGGAGTTTCTCTCCAAATGATCCAGGTTCGCCACCTCACCAAAGTCTACCCTGATGGCACCAGGGCCCTGGATGATGTGTCGGTGGACATCCAGGACGGGGAATTTGTGTCCATCATCGGCCTTTCTGGCGCCGGCAAGTCCACCTTCCTGCGCTGCCTCAACGGGCTGGTGCAGCCCACCCAGGGGAGCATCAAGATCGACGGCCAGGAGGTGGCCGGCGCCTCAGAGCACACTTTGCGCCTGGTGCGGAAGAAGATGGGCTTTATCTTCCAGCAGTTCAACCTGGTGACCCGGCTCAATGTGCTCCAGAATGTGCTGACTGGCCGGCTGGGTTACCGCAGCACCCACTCTGGTCTGCTCGGGCTCTTTGCGGTCAGCGACCGGCAAATCGCCCTGGACTACATCCAGCGCGTGGGCCTGGCAGAGAAAGTGTTTACCCGCGCCTCGCACCTCTCTGGGGGCCAGCAG
>JACQHA010000196.1 GCA_016199255.1 Deinococcus sp. | reverse complement strand
GTAGGGGCGGGTTTGAAACCCGCCCCTACAATGTGCCAGGCCAACTAACTCTGGTAATTGGTGTTGGTAACGTTTATTGTGGCGATGACGCCGTGGGACTGGTGGTAGTGCGGCAGGTGAAGGCTCAGGCACCTGATCAGGTCAGGGTGCTGGAGCACAGTGGGGAAGGTGCGGCGCTCTTGGAGTCGTGGAAAGGTGCAGACGCAGTAGTCTTGGTGGACGCGGTCTTCTCCGGCGGCAAGCCGGGAATGATCTATCAGTTTGATGCCCACGCCCAGCCTATTCCTGCCCAGTTCTTTCGCCACTCCACCCATGCCTTTAGTGTGGCCGAGGCCATTGAGCTGGCGCGGGTGCTCCACCAGCTTCCGCCGAGCCTTACGGTGTATGGTATCGAGGGGAGGGACTTCCAGGTAGGCAAGGGGCTCTCTCAGGCAGTGGCGAAGGCAGTGCCGGAAGTGGTGCAGCGGGTGCTGCAGCAGGTGCAGTAAGGGAGGCTGTGATGCACGAGTCTTCCCTGATGGCTGGTCTGCTACAGAGAATCGAGTCTATCGCCCGGGAGCACGGCGCCAGCAGGGTGGTAGCGGTGACCGTACAACTGGGCGCCCTCGCCCAGGTCTCGCCCGATCATTTCCGGGAGCACTTTGTGCGCAGCGCCAGTGGCACTGTCGCAGACGGGGCCCGGCTCGATATCCAGGTCTTGAGTGATGTGCGTGACCCCCAGGCCCAGGCAATTGTGCTGGCTGGAGTGGAGTTGAGTGATGATGGATGCGACTCTGAGGGCTAATCGCCTGTGGCGGTTGCGGGTTACCATTCGCGGCGCAGTGCAAGGCGTGGGCTTCCGGCCCTTTATCTACCGGCTGGCCACTGATTTGGCGCTGGCCGGGTGGGTCAACAATTCCTCCCAGGGTGTTTTCATCGAGGTGGAGGGAAAAAAGGAGCAGCTGGAGGCTTTTCTGCTGCGCATTGGACAGGAAAAGCCCCCCCGGGCGTTCATCCAGAGCCTGGAGCCTTCCTGGCTGGATCCTGTGGGCTACAGTGGCTTTGAGATCAGGCACAGCGACGAGGCTGGAGGCAAGACAGCGCTGATCCTGCCAGACATCGCCACCTGTGCCGATTGCCTGCGGGAAATCAATGACCTAGCCGACCGCCGTTTCCAGTATCCCTTCACCAACTGCACCAACTGCGGGCCGCGCTTCAGCATTATTGAAGCGCTGCCCTATGACCGTGCCAAGACCACCATGCGGCGCTTCACCATGTGTCCGGCGTGCCAGGCGGAATACGATGATCCCCGCAACCGGCGCTTCCATGCCCAGCCCAACGCCTGTCCGGTGTGTGGCCCGCATCTGAAGCTATGGGACGGTACTGGAAAGGTACTAGCGTCGCATCACCAGGCGCTGCTGGTGGCGGCTGACGCCATCCGCCAGGGCATGATTGTGGCCATCAAGGGCCTCGGTGGCTTTCACCTCATGGTAGACGCGCGCCGTGAAGAATCGGTGCGCCAGTTGCGCCAGCGCAAGCACCGTGAGGAGAAGCCCCTGGCACTCATGTATCCCTCGCTGGCATGGGTCAAGGCGCACTGTGCTGTTTCGGAGCTAGAAGAGCGGCTCCTGCAGTCGCCAGAGTCTCCCATAGTACTGCTGCGGCGCCACAAAGCTGTTGCCCCGGGCTGGGCGGAAATCGCTCCGGCTGTGGCCCCGCGCAATCCCTATCTAGGAGTGATGCTCCCTTACACGCCGCTGCACCACCTGCTGCTGGCGGAGCTGGGGTTCCCGGTGGTGGCCACCAGCGGCAACCTGTCGGATGAGCCCATCTGTACCGATGAGCGCGAAGCTCTAGAGCGGCTGCAGCACATCGCTGATGTGTTCCTGGTGCACAACCGCCCTATTGCCCGGCATGTAGATGATTCCATTGTGCGGGTCATTATGGGGCGCGAGCTATTAGTGCGCCGCGCCCGGGGCTATGCTCCTCTGCCCATTTCGCTGAAAGAGCCTCTGCCACCGCTGCTGGCTACTGGCGGGCATCTGAAGAATACCGTGGCTACCTCAGTGGGCAGGGAAGTCATGCTCAGCCAGCATATTGGGGACTTAGAAACTGCTCAAGCCTTTCAGGCCTTTCAGCGGGCAGTTGTTGGCCTCACCGGGCTTTATGAGATTTCCCCGGTGGCGGTGGCGTGCGACGCTCATCCCGATTACCGCTCCACCCAGTTTGCCCGGGAGTCTGGCCTCCCGGTGATTACGGTGCAGCATCACTATGCCCATGTTCTGGCCTGCATGGCTGAGAATGAGCTTGAGGGGCCGGTGCTGGGTGTCTCCTGGGATGGCACCGGGTACGGCCTGGACGGCACGATCTGGGGTGGGGAGTTCTTGCGGGTCACGGAAACGTCCTTCTCGCGAGTGGCTCACTTGCGCTGCTTTCGCCTTCCTGGAGGGGAAAGGGCCATTAAAGAGCCCAGGCGGGCCGCAATTGGCCTGCTCCATGAGCTGCTGGGCGATGCCCTCTTTCTGCGAGGGGAGCTGGCGCCAGTGCGGGCCTTTACCGCCGGGGAGCGTGAGGTCTTGCGCACCATGCTGCGAAAGGGCGTCAATGCCCCGCTCACTTCCAGTGCCGGGCGCCTCTTTGATGCCGTCGCTGCCCTGGTGGGGCTGCGCCAGCATAATAGCTTTGAGGGGCAGGCGGCCATGGAGCTGGAATTCGCCCTGGACGACACCGGTAGGGACGAGCGGTATAATCTGGAGCTTACGGAGAGCAAAGGAGATAACCAGGCAATCATTGTGGACTGGGTGCCTATGGTGGGGGAGATACTGGACGACCTGCACTTTCAGGTTCCAGTGGGGGAAATAGCCAGGAGATTTCACCATGCTCTGGCTGAGGCGATAGTGGCCGTGGCCAGGCGCATAGGTGAGGAGCGGGTAGTGCTCACTGGAGGCTGTTTCCAGAACCGGGAGTTAACCGAGCAGGCAGTGCGCCGCCTCAAAGACCAGGGCTTCCGGCCCTACTGGCACCAGCGGGTTCCGCCCAACGATGGCGGCCTTGCATTGGGGCAGATTGTGGCCGCAGCGCGCCTGCAGCCCAAGGGGTGAAAGTATGTGCCTGGGGGTCCCCGGGAAGATCTTGAGTGTCACTGGCGATGGGCCGCTGACCCGCACCGGCAAGGTGAGCTTTGGGGGTATTATCAAAGAAGTTAACCTGGCCTACGTTCCGGAAGCTGGCGTGGGAGACTATGTCATTGTGCATGTGGGGTTTGCCATCAGCAAAATTGATGAGCGAGAAGCTGAGCAGGTGTTCAGCTACCTGCGCCAGATGCAGGAGCTGGAGGAATTGGGAAAGGTGCCGGGATGAAGTTTGTAGACGAATACCGCGATGCTCAGCTGGCCGACCAGTATGCCCGCGCCGTTGCCCGCATCACCACCCGGCCCTGGACCATCATGGAGGTCTGTGGGGGACAGACCCATACCATTGTGCGCTTCGGGATTGATGAGCTGCTGCCCAGCAACATCACGCTAGTGCACGGTCCTGGCTGCCCAGTGTGCGTTACTCCAGTGGAGCTATTGGACCAGGCAGTGGAGATCGCCTCCCGGCCAGGCGTCATCTTCTGTAGCTTCGGTGACATGCTGCGGGTGCCGGGCACCAGGGGAGACCTGCTCTCGGTCAAGGCCAGAGGAGGGGACGTGCGTATTGTCTACTCCCCCCTAGATGCCCTGCGCCTGGCCCAGAAGTATCCTGAAAAGCAAGTGGTCTTCTTTGCTGTAGGGTTTGAAACTACCGCGCCGGCAACAGCTATGGCGGTCTACCAGGCTAGCCAGCAGGGCATCAGCAATTTCTCTTTGCTAGTGTCGCATGTGCTCGTGCCTCCAGCCATGGAAGCCATCCTGGCTTCGCCGGACAACCGGGTGCAGGGATTTCTGGCAGCGGGGCATGTCTGCACGGTGATGGGCTACACCGAGTACGAGCCCCTCGCTGAGAAGTATCACGTGCCCATTGTGGTCACCGGGTTTGAGCCAGTGGACCTCCTGCAAGGTGTATACATGTGCATCAAACAACTGGAGGAGGGCCGAGCTGAGGTGGAGAACCAATACGCCCGGTCAGTGCGCCGCGAAGGAAACCAGCCAGCGCAGCAGCTCATTCGCGAGATCTTCCAGATTGTCCCCCGCAAGTGGCGGGGGGTGGGGGAGATTCCCCAGAGCGGGCTGGGCCTACAGGAGCGCTACCAGGTGTTCGATGCCGAGCAGCGTTTTGGGATAGCTGGATACACCGCGGAGGAATCTGGGGAATGCCTGGGTGGGCTGATCTTGCAGGGGGTGAAGAAGCCCTGGGAATGCGCTGCTTTCGGCACCCGCTGCACTCCTGAGCACCCGCTGGGAGCCATGATGGTTTCCTCAGAAGGGGCGTGTGCCGCGTACTATCGCTACCGGAGACCAACCTCCCATGAAACCCGCTGACGGCTTCACCCTCTCCTGTCCTATCCCCATTGCTGAGTACCCCACGGTGCTCCTGGCGCATGGGGGCGGCGGCAAGTTGACCAGGGCCCTGATTGAGCACATGTTCCTGCCGCTGTTCCGCAACCCGCAGCTAGAGCAGCTCCACGACGGCGCGGTCCTGGAGCTGGCTGGCACCAAGCTCGCATTCACCACCGATTCTTATGTGGTGCACCCGCTTATTTTCCCTGGAGGAGACATTGGCCAGCTGGCCGTTAACGGCACGGTAAACGACCTGGCCATGTGCGGGGCGCGCCCCCTGAGCCTAAGCGCCAGTTTCATCATCGAAGAAGGCCTGCCCATGGAGACCCTCTGGCACATTGTACAGTCCATGCAGCACGCCGCAGCCGCTGCCGGGGTGGCGATTGTCACTGGCGACACCAAGGTGGTGGACCGGGGAAAAGGCGACGGCCTCTTCATCAACACCGCTGGAGTGGGGATCGTCGCCCCTCATGTCTCCATCGCCCCGGGCAATGTCCGGCCTGGGGACGTGGTGCTGCTGAGTGGGGATATTGGGCGGCATGGGATCGCCATTATGGCAGTGCGGGAAGGGCTGGCGTTTGAGAGCGTGATTGAAAGCGACTGCGCCCCCCTGGCAGGTCTGGTAGCGGCTCTCCTGGACGCTGGCATAGCACTGCATTGCCTGCGGGACCTGACCCGGGGAGGGTTGGCCAGCGCGCTGGTGGAAATTGCCGAGACGGCCCAGGTGCACATTGCCGTTGACGAGCGAATCATCCCCGTCACTGACGATGTCCAGGGGGCCTGTGAGATCCTAGGGCTAGATCCCCTGTATGTGGCCAACGAAGGGCGGTTTGTGGCATTCGTCGCCCCAGCAGATGCCGGGCGGGCACTAGAAATTATGCAGACCCATCCCCCGGGCGCTGGAGCGGCGCGTATCGGTAGCGTGGCTGAGGACCCCGCTGGCCTGGTGACCATGACCAGCAAGATCGGCGCTAGCCGCATTGTCAGCCTCTTAAGCGGAGAGCAATTGCCCAGGATCTGCTAAGACCGGAGATCTCGGGCTATGTATCTGACCTGATCAGTGGCGGGTCTCGCCCCGTAGTACTAGCTAGAGCTATGTCACTGGCCGGGGAGACTGGCGTGCCCAATAAGCGGCTGGAGAGCAAGAGCGCTGTCGTGACCGGAGCCGGCTCAGGCATTGGCCGGGCCATAGCGCAGCTGTTTGCCCAAGAGGGGGCGGTGGTGATCGCCGTTGACCAAAACCAGCTCTCTTGCCAGGAGACGGTGCAGCTCATGGAGCGCGCTGGGGGCAGAGGTTACTGTATCCAGGCAGATGTATCCAGTGCCAGTGATGTGGAACGCATGGTCAGGGAGGCTACTCAGGCTGTAGGCAGGTTGCACATTCTGGTGAATAACGCAGGAATCTACCGTCGCGCTCCGGTACAGGACATGGCACCTGGGGACTGGGACCTGGTCATGGCGGTGAACCTGAAAGGCACTTTCTTGTGCACCCGGGCGGTCCTGCCCCAGCTCATGGAGCAGCGCGCCGGGCGGATCATCAGCATTGCCTCCCGCGCCGGCAGGCAAGGGGAGCCCTCTGCCAGCGCCTACGCTGCCTCCAAGGCGGGGGTTATCGCCTTCAGTGCTTCGCTAGCAGGCGAGGTGCGGGACTACCACATCACCGTCAATGCCATTTGCCCAGGTGGGGTGGACACGCCCATGGCCAAAGTTGCCCCGGTTCTGCCTGGTTCCCGGCTGGTGCCCCCTGTAGACATTGCCCAGGTGGCGTTGTTTTTGGCATCAGATGAATCGCAGGCCATAACCGGGGCGGCGATTGAGGTCTATGGATAACCGCTTAGCTGGCAAAGTAGCGGTAGTCACCGGCGCCGGCCGGGAAATTGGCAAGGGCATTGCCCTGGGCCTGGCTGCCGCTGGAGCAGATGTGGTGATAGCCAGCCGGACCCTGGAGCAGGTGC
>JACQHA010000197.1 GCA_016199255.1 Deinococcus sp. | reverse complement strand
GTTATAGGCCTTCTGGGTACGGTCCCAGCGCTTATCCCGGTCCATGGCGTAGTAGCGCCCCGATACAGTAGCGATTGCCCCCACGCCGATTCCCTTGATCCACTGCCCCACCTGGTCGAGGTAGGTCAGGGCACTCTTGGGCGGGGTGTCGCGCCCGTCCAGGAAGGCATGCACATAGACCCGCTCCACTTTCCGGTCCTTGGCCAGCTTGAGAAGCGCCTTCAGGTGGTCCAAAGACGAGTGCACCTTCCCATGCGACACCAGGCCCAGAAGGTGCAGGGCCTGGGAACGGCCGATGGCCATCGCCTCGCGCAGCGGTGGGTTGTGGGCCAGTTTCCCATTGGCAATGGCCTGGTCAATGCGCACCACTGTCTGGTAGATCACCCGGCCAGCGCCAATATTGGTGTGCCCCACCTCGCTGTTGCCCATGACGCCGTCAGGCAGCCCCACTGCCAGGCCGCTGGCCTGGAGGGTGGTGTAGGGGTTATGGGCGCACAGGTGGTCATAGTTGGGCTTGCGCGCCAGCTCAATGGCATTGCCTGCCCCGGGGGGCTGGATCCCAAACCCGTCGAGAATGCAGAGGACTGTTCTCACTCCTTCTCCTTCTGGGGGACGTGAAGCTGGGTTTTGGCTCGTTCCCCGGCTGAGGGGCGCGGTCGATGTGGTCGGGGGTGGGGGCTGCGGTGCCGCCGGCGCTGGGGGCTCGGCTCCTCAGGGCGGGGCCGCTGCACTGCCCGGCCAGTGTGCTGCAGGACGCCTTCTAAAAGCCGCACCTGGATGCGCCGCAGGAAGCGCAAGGGGCGGTGGTCACTGTCGGCCTCGATCCAGACCATCTCCGGGCCGGGGGTAATGAGCATCGGATAGGCTAGGAGCTTCCCCCAGGGCCCTTCTACCTCCACTGCCTTCTCGACCTTCACCCCCACCGGGCCGGCCAGTTGCCAGAGGTAATAGATCCGCTCGGGCACCAGGCCGCTGCGCAAGAAGTGCAGCGTGGCGGCAGGGTCATACAAGTCTTCCACCAGCGGGCTGGTGTGGCGGTGCCGGCCCACTGCCTGGCGTAATAGGCCCTCCCGGCGGTCAAACACGTACTCTTGCGACTCACGGCGGCTGCGCTCCACTTCCAGGGTCTCGGTGTAGCGCACTGGCAAGTTGGTGCGAGGGTCTAAATAGCTGGTCTGGACCTTGCGCACCTCGCGCCCCTGGGTCAGGGGGCCGCGGAATTCGGCTGTGATGCGCACCACCAGCCGCCCCCCTTCAAGGAAGCTCTGGATAATCTGCCGGCCGGCGGGCTCTCCCCCATAGGTTAAGGAGTAGACAAGTTCCTCCGGCCTCATGGGCTCAAGCATAGCACAGCATGGTCACCATCCTGGCCGGTGTGGTACCGTGGGGCCGTGGGTGTGATACGCATTTTCCCAAGTGTAGTGGCGGCTCAGGAGATCCTGGAGCGGCGCAGGTATGGCACTGAGGCCTCGCCGGCGCTACTGGCGTCGATTCAACGGGTGTTCGGCCAGGCCCTGGGGGTCGAAGAAGCGGTGCGGCGCATTGTGGACGATGTGCGCTCCTGGGGCGACCTGGCTGTGGAGGAATGGACCAAGAAAGCTGATGGGGTAGAGCTGGAGCGCTTTAACGTGCCCCCAGAGCACTGGCGGGCAGCGCTAGAGAGCTTGGATCCCAAACTGCGCCAGGCGCTAGAACTAGCGGCAGAGCGCATTGCCAGCTTCCACCGCCGGCAGGTGCCCCAATCCTGGACCCACTGGGATGCAGAGGGTGCCCTGGGGCAGGTGATCCGTCCCCTGCGCTCGGTAGGGGTTTGCGTTCCCGGCGGCACGGCGCCGCTATTTTCCACCTTGCTCATGTCTGTGATACCTGCGAAGGTGGCCGGGGTACGTAAGGTGGTAGTGGTGACGCCCCCGCAGCGCACCGGGTCAGTGTCGGCAGTGATCCTGGCGGCGGCGGCGCTGGCTGGAGTGGACGAGCTCTATCGCATCGGCGGCGCCCAGGCGGTGGCGGCGCTGGCTTATGGCACCCAAAGCATTCCCCGGGTGGACAAGATCGTAGGGCCGGGGAACATCTTTGTGACCCTGGCCAAGCGCCAGGTGTTTGGGACAGTGGGAATTGAAGGCCTATATGGCCCCACTGAGACCATGGTGATCGCCGACGAATTGGCCGATCCTATGCAAGCGGCAGCCGATCTCCTGGCGCAGGCTGAGCATGACCGGCTG
>JACQHA010000194.1 GCA_016199255.1 Deinococcus sp. | reverse complement strand
CCGGCAGCTCCAGCCTGGAGCGCTTCTCAAACTCCTCCGCCATGGCGTTCACCGTGGCCTCGTCCACTAGCATGTTCCCCGCAGCGGAGTAGCCCTTGCCGGTGCGGTGCCCGTGCCAGGGAGTGCAGTTCGCTCCAGTGTGCGCTGCCACCCGGCCTTTGGCATCCACAATGCTGAGCTGGCGAATGTCGCTCAGAGGGTCAGCGGCCAGAAGGCGCTCCAGGGCCTGTTTAGCGGTGAGCCCCTGGGAGAGCAGGTGCAGCCCATCAATGCCCAGGTAGGGATTCACGTACGACTGGGTAGCGATGGCTCCCACGCCAGGACGCACAAAGGGCGCCAAGCTCCCCACGCCAGGTACCGCGGTGCACACTGCCACCCCCAGCATCCCGGTACGGGGACAACGCGCCGCAATGGAGAAAGTGGTGAGGTGGATCATTGCGGGCGAGCGGTATAGGTCCAGATCAGCTCGTCAGAGCGGCCCTGCCAGACCACCGAGTCACTAACGCCGTAGGTATTGTTCTGGTGATACAGGAAGATCATCGGCGCCTCGTCGATCAAAATGCGCTGCGTCTCAGAATAGATCTCCAGGCGCCGCGCCGGGTCCACGGTAGTCCTCCCCAGCTGGACCAGCTCTGTCAGGCGTGGCGTGGTGAAGTAGGTGCAGCACCCAGCAGGGTCGAACAAGAAGCCAATGTTGGCATCGGCGTCAAATATCGGGTCGCCGAAGTCCACCATCCAGGCATCCTCGGGGATGGAGTGGCCCAGAATCTGCTGCACGTAGCTCTGGAACTCGCGGATATGCAGGTCTACCGTGACCCCTACATCAGCCAGGTTGCCCACAATGGCCTCGCCCACTTGCCGGTCGTTCAGGAACTCGTTCTGGCCAGTGGTGACCAGGCTGAAAGTGAAGCCATTTGGATACCCAGCATCAGCCAGGAGCGTCCGTGCCCGGTCTGGGTCGTAAGGGTAAGGCATGATGGTGGGATCGTGGCCGAAGTCCAGCTCGGTAACCACCGTGGCGATCCGGGTGCCCAGTCCCTCCAGCACGAACTCGATAATGCCGTTCACATCCACTGCGTAGTTGAGCGCCTGGCGAACCTGCTTATTCGCCAAGGGGCCACCAATGTCGGTCTTGAGATACAAGAAGATCATGCGGTTGCTAGGGGCAATCTCCGCATGGACACCGGGCGTATTGCGGATCACCGTCAGGCCGTCGGGGGTGGGGTCAGTGACAATCTGGGCGCCGCCACCCAGCAGTTCTGCCAGGCGAGTAGCGGGCTCAGGCACCGGGCGGAAGATCACCTGATCATAAGGCGGCCTCCCCCCCCAGTAGTTCTCATTGGCTACCAGGGTAACGTGGTCATCGCGCACCCACTCCCCGAGCCGGTAGGGCCCGGCACCTACTGGATTCAACGCCACCACATTCGCCGGGTTCTGCGAGTAGTACCCCGGCGCCACAATTCTGAAGTTGGTGGTGAGCCGGGAAAGGAGCAGAGGCCACGGCGCCTTGGTGACAAAGCGCACGGTGTAGTCGTCCACAATATCTACGTGGTCCACCTGGCCTACCTGGCCAAGCTGTGGCGAGGCGTAGTTGGGGTCCAGCACCCGATCAACCGTGAACTTCACTGCCTGGGCATTAAAGGGCTCGCCGTTGTGGAAGGTGACTCCCCGGCGCAGGTCGAACTCGGTAGTGACGTCGTCAATCTGGCGCCATGCGGTAGCCAGCCAGGGGATGATCTCGCCTCGGGCATTGCGGAACAACAGGGTGTCGAAGATGTTGCTGTGGATGATGCCCGTCACCCGCTCCAGGTGGTTGTGGGGGTCCATGGTGCTAGCGTCAGCGCTCTGCGCTATCACCAGTGTCCTGGTCTGGGCCAAGGACAAGCTGCCGGCCAATAGCCCCACCAGCAGCACCGCAACTACTACCCTACTTCTCGCCATGCTTTCCTCCTCTGGGCGTTATTCGCCCCGCCACCTGGCGTATCTCGCCAGGTTCTAGCCATGCCTGAGGCGCGGGTCCAAAACTACCCGCAACCAGTCTCCCAGCAGGTTCACCCCCAGCACCTGCAAAGTAATGGTCACACCAGGAAAGGTGCTGAACCACCAGGCCTGAAAAATGTGGTTCCGGCCATCGGAGACCATTCCCCCCCAGGTAGGCGTGGGGGGCTGCACCCCCAGACCTACAAAGCTCAGCGCTGCCTCAATCAGCGTTACTCGCGCCACATCGACCGTAGCCAGCACAATAATAGTGGGAATCACTCCAGGCAACACATGGCGCAGCATAATGCGGAAGTTGCTCATGCCCAGGGCGCGTGCCGCGGTGACATACTCCCGCTCCCGCATGGCCAGCACCTCGCTGCGCACCAGCCGGGCGTAGTACAGCCAGCCGGTAATGCCCAGGACAATAATGAGATTAGTCAGACTGGTGCCAAAGAGGGCAATGACCGCTATCACAATGAGAATGAATGGGATGGCCAGCTGAACATCGGTAATGCGCATGATCACCTCGTCCACTCGGCCCCTGAAATACCCTGCCAATAGACCCAAGGTGACGCCAATCAGTACCGCGAACGACACCGCCGCTAGGGGCACCGACACTGCCACCCGGGCGCCATAGATAATCCGGCTGAGAATGTCTCGGCCCAGGTTATCGGTTCCTAGAAGATACTCCATGCGCCCCCCCTCCATCCAGGAGGGTGGAAGCAGCCTGATGCGGATATTCTGCTTCAAAGGATCGTAGGGAGCCAGCTGTGGCGCAAACAGCGCCGAGATCACTATCAATGACAGGATGACCAGGCCTACCACGGCGCTAGTGCTATGCTGCAACTCCCGCACCAGCCAGCGGCGGGATCGCCTGGCCACTACCGGGTGGGCCACGCGCAGCACTTCAGCCATGGCAGACCTCAGGCGAAGCGAATCTTGGGATCGATCTGGGCATAGATGACGTCCATCAGCAGATTGATCAGCAGGAACCCCAGGGCCACCACGCACACCGTGGCCTGGACCACGGCAAAGTCGCGGTTCAGCACCGCCTGCAGGGCGAAACGGCCCACACCGGGCCAGGCAAATACATACTCAATGATAACCGCCCCACCTAGTAGCTCCCCGAACTGCAGGCCGATCAGGGTCACAATGGGGATGGCGGCATTGCGCAGCACGTGCTTATAGATCACTATTCGCTCCACTAGCCCCTTGGCCCGCGCCGT